>NZ_JBHUAF010000436.1:0-6950 GCF_042789895.1 Kitasatospora sp. NPDC056783 | reverse complement strand
CCCTCAGGGACGGTCGCCCGGCTCTGCTGCACTCCGGGACCCTTCCCGGGCCCGGCGCGGAGCGGCCGCCCCGGTCCGACGCGACGTCAGGACCGGGCGCCGGCAGGCGCCGGGCGCTCACCCACCGCGACGCTCACAGCACCGAGCGCACCGCGTCCGTGACCGAGGACACCCTGGTGTAGACCCCCGGGTGGGCCGCCTCCGCGCAGCCCGTCCCCCAGGACACCAGGCCGACCAGCCTGCCGTCCACGATCATCGGGCCGCCGCTGTCGCCCTGACAGGCGTCCTTGCCGCCCCTCTCCTCGCCCGCGCAGACCATGCCCCGGGCGTCGAACCTGCCGTCCGGCCCGCCCGGGTAGGCCTGCGCGCAGGTCCGGTCGGGCACGATCGGCACGTCCACCCCGCGCAGTGTCGGCGAGTAGTCGCCCCGTCCCGTGGTGTCGCCCCAGCCGAAGACGTGTGCCGTGGTCCCGGCCGCGTACGGCGCGGTCTCGCCCTGGCCGACCAGCCCGACCACCGGCCTGGCGCCCTGCGACTCGGCGAGGGTGAGCACCGCCACGTCGTTCATGTTGGCGGCGAAGGAGTAGTCGGGGTGGATCCAGACCGACCGCACCGCCACCTCGCGGCCGGCCGTGCCGCGCATGTCGTCCCGGCCGACGATCACCCTCAGGCCCGGCCGGTCGACCCGGCCCCTGGTCTCGTCGTAGAAGCAGTGCGCGGCCGTCACCACCTTGGTCGGGGTGACCAGCGCACCTCCGCAGAACTGGCCGGAGCGGCCGCTGCCGAACTGCTGGCGGCTGGACAGCGCCACGATCCACGGGTGGTCCGCGGTGCTCGCCGCGGTGCCGCCGACCACCCGGCGCTGCGCCTCGGCCGGCGCCGCGCCGCCGAGCGCGACCAGCGGGACGGGCACGGCGGCGAGCAGCGCCAGCACGGCGGCCCTCCGGCGGCGGCCCGTCCGGACGCCGGCCGGGTCGGTCAGGTCGGCCGGGTCGACCGGGTCGGCGGGGGCCGCCGGGAACAGGGGGGACGTCGGCAGGTCAGTGCGGTCCGGCTCGGTCGGCACCGTGACTCCAGGGGGCTCGGAAGCAGGCAACCGGCACAGCGTAGGTGACCGACTACACGGTGCGACCGCTTCCTGTCACACCGCCACCCGGACGAGGGACAACCGCCACCCGGACGCTGACACGCCCGGGCCCGGACAGCCACGAAGGCCCGGAGCCGTGCGGCTCCGCGCCTTCGGGTGGAACGACTGCCGCCGATCAGTCCAGGTAGTCGCGCAGCACCTGGGAACGCGACGGGTGGCGCAGCTTCGACATGGTCTTCGACTCGATCTGGCGGATGCGCTCACGGGTGACCCCGTACACCTTGCCGATCTCGTCGAGCGTCTTCGGCTGCCCGTCGGTCAGACCGAAGCGCATCGAGACCACGCCCGCCTCGCGCTCGGACAGGGTGTCCAGCACCGAGTGCAGCTGCTCCTGGAGCAGGGTGAAGGAGACCGCGTCGGCCGGGACGACCGCCTCGGAGTCCTCGATCAGGTCACCGAACTCGCTGTCGCCGTCCTCGCCCAGCGGGGTGTGCAGCGAGATCGGCTCGCGACCGTACTTCTGGACCTCGATGACCTTCTCGGGGGTCATGTCGAGTTCCTTGGCCAGCTCCTCCGGGGTGGGCTCGCGGCCCAGGTCCTGGAGCATCTGGCGCTGGACGCGGGCCAGCTTGTTGATGACCTCGACCATGTGCACCGGGATGCGGATGGTGCGGGCCTGGTCGGCCATGGCGCGAGTGATCGCCTGGCGGATCCACCAGGTGGCGTAGGTCGAGAACTTGTAGCCCTTGGTGTAGTCGAACTTCTCGACCGCACGGATCAGACCGAGGTTGCCCTCCTGGATCAGGTCCAGGAAGAGCATGCCGCGACCGGTGTAGCGCTTGGCCAGCGAGACCACCAGGCGGAGGTTGGCCTCCAGCAGGTGGTTCTTGGCCCGGCGGCCGTCCTCGGCGATGATCTCCAGCTCGCGCTTGAGCTTCGGGGCGAGCTTGTCGGCGGCCGAGAGCTTGTCCTCGGCGAACAGGCCGGCCTCGATGCGCTTGGCGAGCTCGACCTCCTGCTCGGCGTTGAGCAGCGGGACCTTGCCGATCTGCTTCAGGTAGTCCTTGACCGGGTCGGCGGTGGCACCGGCGACGGCGACCTGCTGGGCCGGCGCGTCGTCCTCGTCGTCGTCGGAGAGGACGAAGCCCTCCGACTCCTCCTCCGGGCCGGTGGCCTCGGACTCGGTCTTGTCACCGGGCAGGGCGACGTCCTCGAGGATCTCCTCCTCGCCGAGCAGTTCCTCGTCGCCGCCCTTGGCGGACTTGGCGGTGGTCTTCTTGGCGGCGGCCTTCTTGGCCGGAGCGGTGGTCTTCTTGGCCGCGGCCTTCTTCGCAACGGCCTTCTTCGCCGGCGACGCCTTCAGCTCAGAGGCGGCGGCGGTCTCGCCGACGGTGATCTCGGCGGAGACGGTGGGAGCCGAGGCCGTGGCGGCAGCGACGGCCGGAGCCGCGACGGGAGCGCCGGGGGCGATCCGCACGGGCGGCTTGGTCGGGGCCGACGAGGCGGCCGGGGTCCGGGTGGTGACAGCCTTGGTGGCGGTGCGCTTGGTGGGGCTCTTGGCAGCAACGCTCTTGCGCTTGGCGCCGGCCGGTTCGGCCGCGCTGACCATGAGGTCCACGCCCTCCTCAATCAGCACCTGATTGAGGCTGCGCATGACGTTCTTCCACTTGGTGACCGGGATCTGGTCCGCCTCGAACGCCTGGCGCACGTCGTCACCGGCGATCTGCCCCTGGGCCTTGCCCCGCTCGATGAGCGCCAGCAGAGCCGCGGACTCGGCGATCTCGGGGGGAAGCGAACGGGATGTGCTGGCCGACACGAACAACCTCTCGGACGATGAGTGGACTCGAACCCGTACCGGCCGCCCGAGCGGGCGGGGAAGGAGATCGCGCGTCGGGCGCGCGGTGTCGATTCCGACCGACTCGGGCTTGAGGACTGGGTTTGCAGGACGGCAGCAGCGCCGCGGACCAACACAGCATTCTGACATGTTGGAGTATTCCGGAGCTGCTTCCGCTCAGGACACATCGCTGCTACTCGTCAAGTGTTACGCATGGCCTTCGTGTCGCGGGTCACATCACCCCGCGCCCGCAACCCGGGGCCGCTTCCATCATCGCTCACTCGCGGACCAATCAGTTGTCATGGCCAGGCAATGCCCGCGGGCCCCGCGCGCCGTCGCGGCAACCGCCGTCGGCCGCGCCCGCTCCGGCCCGGCCTGCGCCCCGGAACCGGTTCCACCTCCGAGCCCGGGCCTCCCGGTCCGGCCGCCCGGGGCGGCATCGTGGTGGCATGCGGAGGCCCTCCGGCTGCGCCGCGCGGTGCGGCCGGAGGGCCTGGCGGAGCGGACCGCCACGGTAAGGCGCCTCCGCTCGTCGGAACAGCCCGTTCAGTGCTCCCGGGGCGCGGGGACGGACGGCTCGATCTCGGGGTGGACCGTGAGCAGCGCCCGCATCGCGGCCTCTCCCGCGGTGCCGTCACCGGCGCCCAGCGCGTCGACCAGCCGGGCGTGCAGGCCGACCGAGGGCTCCGAGGGCCGCTCACAGGAGATCGCCGGACCGCCCGAGACCTGCAGGGCGCAGGCGACGATCCCGGACAGGTGCTCCAGCATCCGGTTGCCGGCCATCTGGAGGACCAGGCCGTGCAGCTCGGCGTCGGCCCGGGTGTAGGTGGAGAGGTCGGCCTGCGAGGCGGCGTGGCCCATGATCTCGACCAGCTCGACCAGGCGCTGCTGGACGTCCTCCCGGCCGTGGCCGGCGGCGAGCCGGGCGGCCAGCGGGTCGATCGCCCAGCGGAGCTCGAACAGCTCCCGGCGCTGCTCGTCCCGCTGCGGGCCGAAGGCGCGCCACTCGATGATGTCCGGGTCCAGCAGGTTCCAGTCGCCGACCGGGCGGACCCGGGTGCCGACGTTGGGCCGGGCGCTGACCAGACCCTTGGCCTCCAGCACGCGCAGCGACTCGCGGACGACGGTCCGGGAGACCTCGAACCGCTGGCCGATCTCCTCGGGAACCAGCGGGCGGTCGGCACCGAGGTCGCCGGAGACGATCATCTGGCCCAGCTGCTGGACCAGCTGGCCGTGCAGGCCGCGGCCGCGGCTGCTGGTGGTCTTGCGGCCGACCCGAGCGATGTCGGACTCGGCGCCCTCCCAGCGGGGCGCCGGCGGGGTCGGCCGGTCGGCGTACGAGAAGCGGTCCAGGTCGCCGGGGCCGTGAATGGGCCCTTCGGCGGAACGGGCGGGGGTCATGGTGGGGTGCGCAAGGGTACTCACGCCTCCTTTGTCGGCGATCGGCAGGCGTGGCTTGAGAATTCTCGTGAAAAGCACACGAAAGGGTGATCGGCCGCGACTGGATAATTGACTTCTTATCAGGAAGAAACGCGCATTGCGGTCACTGCTGGTCGATCTTGGCGGGTCGGGGCGGGCCGTACGGGTGCGGGCTGCGAGAGCCGGGCGAGGCCGGGCGCGGGCCGTACGGGACGGGGTTCGGGCCTACGGGACAGGATGCGGCCGTACGGGTGGCCCGCTCGGGGGTGCTCTACAGGGCCCGGCGGCGGGCTTGGACCAACAGGGCCGCGAGCAGCAAACCCGCCGCGGGCGTCGCGACCGCGGCGAGCAGTACCGGATCGCCCAGCACCGTGGTCTCGGCCACCGCCTCGTGCGCCCCGCCGTAGACCCGGCCGTAGGACCACTCGATCCCGGGCTGGAACGGCAACAGGTCGGCCGCCCGGCTCGGCCACGGCCTGCCGGTGTGGCGCAGCAGCAGTGCGACGCCGGACTCCAGCAGCGGCGGCATCGCGCACAGCAGCAGCACCCCGGCCGCGGCGCTGCGGGTCAGCGAGGCGGTGAGCACCCCGGCCCAGCCCGCCACCACAGTGAGCAGGACGAAGGCCAGCAGCGCCGCAGGCACCCCGTGACCGGCCACCAGCCCCAGCGGGGCGAACGCGCCCGGCAGGTCGGACAGCCCTGACAGTCCCGCGCCGGCCAGCGCCCCGGAGACCCGGTCCGACAGTGCGTCCGGGTCCGCCCAGGCCGCCACGGCGACACCGTCCGGCAGCGCGAGGTGTGCCACGACGGTGTCGAGCAGCAGGGTGCCCAGCGCCAGCAGCGCCGCAGCCGGACCGGTCACCAACAGCTTGGCCAGCAGGAGCCACACCCGGCGCGGGTACGACACCTGCGAGGCCGGCAGTCCCGGGTGACGCACCTCTTGCCCGTAGGAGAGGGCGCCCAGCACCCCGGCGCCGAGCGCGGCGAAGGGCAGGGGGGCCAGCGGGACGGCGGCGGTCAGCAGCCGCACCCCGGCCACTCCGGTCAGCGGACCGTCCGGGGAGATCCGGCTCGCCAGGACGGCGGCCACGACGGCGTCGCCGAGCAGCACGGCGGCGAGCAGCAGCCAGGTGGAAGGCAGGCCGCACAGGCGGCGCAGCTCGTAGGCCAGGACACGCACGGTTCACTCGCTCCGGTGGTCGTCGGGGGTGGCAGGGGCGGCGGGGGCGGCGGGGGGCGCGGGGGGCGAGGGGGGCTGGGCGGCCCGGGACACGGGAGGCTGGGCGGCGGTCGCGCCCGGGGTGGGGCGGAGGCGGACGGTGTCGTCGATGAGCAGGTCGTCGGTGCCGGCCCGGCGGTGCGGGGCGCGGCCCCGGACGGGTGCCTCGGCCGGGAGCGGATCATCCCGGAAGAGCCGGTCCACGGCCACCGTGGGGGCGGGTTCGGCGCCGCCCGGGCCGGTCTGCGCGCCCCTCTCGGGCCGACGGGTGGCGGGTGCGGGCCGACGGGCGGGCGCGCCGAGCACGGGGAGGCCGGCGGCGTGGAGGGAGGCGGTGTCGAGGGAGTCGGCGTAAGGCGCGAGGGGCAGGGCACGCAGGGGCAGGGAGCCGCCGTCCTGGGGGCGGCGGGGCGCCGGGTGACTCGGGGTGGGGACGCCCTCGGTGGCGGAGGCGGGGGCAGTCGCGGGGGCGGGGGCGGACGTCGGCGGGTGCGGGGGTACCGGTTCGGCCGGGGCGGGGACCGTCGGCGGCTCGGCCGGGGTCGTCACGGCCTCGGCGGGAACGGCCTCAGCGGGGGCTGGCCCGGCGGGGACCGGCCCAGCGGGGACCGGCCCAGCGGCCGGTTCGGGGCCCCGCTCGACGGCTGACGACGGATTCGGCTCCCGTGCCGGTTCCGGGCCCTGGGCGGCCTCGGACACCGGACGGAGGAGTCTGCCGGAACGGCCCGAGCCGACCGGCAGGACCACGCGCGGCACCGGCTGCTCGATCACGCGGTCGGCCAGCTCGTGCAGCAGGATCCCGTGGCGGTAGGCGAGTTCGCCGATCTCGGTGCGGTCGACGCCGGCCACCGAGAGCCCGACGCTGCCGTCCCGGCGGACCTCGGCGCCCTGGCTGACCAGCAGGTCCGCCAGCCGCGCCATCTGCGGCCCCCGGACGGCCACTTCGGGACTGAGCCTGGTCCGCCGGAACTCCTCGACCGACTGGTCGGCCACCATGCGGCCGCAGTCCAGGGTGACCACCCGGTCGGCGAGCTGCGAGGCCTCCTGCGGGATGCGGGTGGTCACCAGGACCGTCCCGCCGGCGGCGCCGAAGGAGCGCAGGAAGGCGTGGAACCACTCGACGTTGCGCGGCGAGAGGCCCTCCGCGGGGTCGTCCAGCAGCAGCGTGCCGGGGTCGCCGAGCAGGGCGGCTGCCAGGGCGAGTCGACGGTGCATGCCCGGCGAGAAGGTGCGCAGCCGCTGCCCGGAGACGCCGGCCAGCCGGATCTGCTCCAGCAGTTCGTCGGCCCGCCGGACGGGGACGCCCACGGCGGCGGCGAGCATCCGCAGATGGCTTCGCGCCCTGCGGCCCGGATGTCCGGCCACCGCTGCTGCCCCGCCCTGCGCCGGGC
>NZ_JBHUAF010000435.1:0-6952 GCF_042789895.1 Kitasatospora sp. NPDC056783 | reverse complement strand
GACGAGTAGTCCGCGGGCAGCCGGATGCGTGACGCTTCGTCAGGCGCCGTAGCCCTGACCGCGCTTGTGCTCGTTCAGCCGGTTCCACGGGCCGCTGATGGCCAGCTGGATGCCCGGGGTCTGGATGTTGGCGAACAGGGTCTTGCCGTCGTCCGAGAAGGTCACCCCGGTGAACTCGCTGAACTCGGGCTTCTCGGCGGTGCCGATGTTCAGCTCGTTGCGGGCGATCGGGTAGACCAGCCCGTCCTCGGTCGCGCCGAACAGGTGCGAGACGCCCTCGCCGTCCTCGCAGATCACGATGCCGCCGTAGGGCGAGACGGTGATGTTGTCCGGGCCGTCGAAGTTGTCGTGGTCGCCCCAGACGTCGTTGTTGACGCCCAGCAGGACCTTCAGGGTGATGGTGCGGCGGTTCGGGTTGTAGAACCAGACCTGGCCGTCGTGCTGGAGCGGGCTCTCCGAACGGGCGTAGCTGGAGACGAAGTAGAAGCCGCCGTCACCCCACCACATGCCCTCCAGCTTGCGGGCGCGGGTGACCTCGCCGTCCTTGAACTGCTTGCGCACCGAGACGGTCTTGGCGTCGCGGTCCTGGACCTTGACCCAGTCCACGCCGTAGGTGGTGCCGACCTTGGTGGCGCGGGAGAGGTCGTCGACGAACTTGCCCTGGGCGTCGAAGACCTTGAAGGCCTCCAGCACGCCGGCGTCCGCGGCCAGCTTGCGCAGCTTGTACCGGCCGTGCTTGAAGCCGGCCGGCGGGGTCCAGCGGAACAGCAGGCCGTTCGGGTTCGAGGCGTCCTCGGTCAGGTAGACGTGGCCCTTCTTCGGGTCCACCACGACGGCCTCGTGCGCGTAGCGGCCGAAGGCCTTGACCGGCTGCGGGTCGCGGTTGTAGTCGTCGTCGAACGGGTCGACCTCGAAGACGTAGCCGTGGTCCTTGGTGAAACCGTTCTTGCCGGCCTTGTCCTCGGTCTCCTCGCCGGACAGCCAGGTGCCCCACGGGGTCACGCCGCCGGCGCAGTTGGTGGCGGTGCCGGCGATGCCGACCCACTGCTCGACCGAGCCGTCCCGCTTGGCGTGCACGATGGTGCAGCCGCCGGCCGCGCCCGGGTCGTAGACGTGGCCCTCGATCAGCGGCACCGGGTGCGGCCAGTTGGCGCGGGCGCCGGCCAGCTCGTGGTTGACGACCATCAGGTTGCCGCCGCGCTCGTCCTCGAAGGCGGAGGTGCCGTCGTGGTTGCTCGGGGTGAACTCGCCGCTGCGCAGCTTGGTGACGCCGGCCCGGTTGAGGACCTTGTACGAGAAGCCCTTCGGCAGGGACAGCAGCCCGGCCTGGTCCTGGACCAGCGGGCCGTAGCCGACCGCGGTGCCGGCGGCCGAGTTGGTCCCGGCGGCCGCGGCGGCCGGGGCCTCGCCGCCGGCCGGGGCGGCGATCGCGCCCGGGGCGCTGGCCAGCGCCTCGGCGCTGCCGGCGATCAGCACGCCCGCCCCGACGACGGTGGAACGGTTGACGAAGTCCCGGCGGGACAGCGACATGGCAGCAACTCCTGAAGGATGAGCGGGAGCGTCGGTGCGGGATGCCGACGCCCAGCAGGCTCCGCCGGTCGGGTGAACCCGACATGACGGCCGGCTCACACCCAGGCGGCCATTTGCCAACCGATGACGTTCACATGACCCGCGCTTTACCCGAGCACCCGTCGAGGCCCCCCGTCAGCCCCGCGCCGCCCGCCACTGCTCCCAGGCCGACAGCCACAGCTGCTCGGCCAGCCGCTGCTCCTCCCAGACGCCCGCCCCGCCGCCGCCCGGATGCTCCCGGCGCAGTTGCTCCCAGGCCCGCTGCGCCGGCAGGCTCGCCACCTCGCTCGCGAACACCGTGTACCGGACGACCTCCTCGACGGCCGCCGCGCCCTCCTCCGTGCCGATCAGCCAGTGCGTCTGCCGGGCGAGCCGGGTGAGGTGGTTCACCATCGAGGCCACCGCCGCCGCGGCCTCCTCCCGGGTCTCGGTGGCCAGCCGCATCTGCTGGCGCACCGCCGCCTCCCAGCGCACCGCGCCGGCCTCCCCACGCAGCCTGCGCGGCAGCCTCGGCGTGCGTCCGACCCGCACCTGCGCCTCGATCGCCGCGGACTCGGCGACGGTCTGCGCGACCAGCTCCCGGTGCGCCTCCATCCCGACGGCGGACGGCAGTTCGCGCTCCTCGACGGGAACGCGGCCGGCCCGCCGGGCGGCGAGGTCGCGCAGCAGTTCGGTCCGACCGCGCAGGTATCCCTCGAAGTCGCCGATCGATCCGAGCTCCACGGCTCCGGGCGCGACCCCGCGCCCGCACACCGTCACCGTCAGGCCGCCGACCCGCAGCCGCCCGGCCCACACCGGCACCGACCCGTCCGCCACGGCGCCGCCGGGCCCCGGCACCGGCCGGTCCTCGTGCACCTCGACCGGGTGGGGCTCACCGTCCACCGTGACCCACTCGCGCAACGCCCGGACCCGGCCCGGCCCGTCGCCCTCGTCGATGCCCGACTGCTCGTAGAGACGGTCCCGTTCGTCCTCGACCAGGTCCTCCAGCTCGGGCAGCCGCTCGCCCCGCTCGGCCCCCGGCCGGTAGGTGCGCACGGTCAGGTGCGGGCCGGCCGCCGAACGCCAGTCACCGCACCGGACCTCGACCCAGCGCAGCTCGCCCGCGGAGGTCTCGAAGGCGGCCAGCGCGGCGCCCTCGGGGGCCGGACCGGCGGCCACGCCGTACACCGGGAAGTCGGCCGCCGCGAGGGTCCGGCGGGAGAACTCCTCCTGGCCGGCGAGCCGGTCGGCGAGCCTGCTGTCGGGCCGCCCCTCGGACCTGCCCTCCCCCTGGTCCGCCGACCGGTCGGCGGGTGGGCCCACCCGCCGGTCCGCGAGCCGCTCCACGGGCTTCTGGTGCCTGCCGCCGCTCTCCCGCATCATCCTGTGCCGCACCCCCGCGTCCTCGCACCCGCACCGCTGCCGCCACCTTACGTGCCCGCAGCTGCCGGGTCATCAGCTCCGCCTCCGGACGGGGGCGGTGGCCGTGTCAGGACGGCCGGTTGTCAGCGGCCCTCCCTAACCTGGCGGCATGACAGCACAGAACGACGCAGCCCAGGACCGTACCGAGCCGGGCTCCTTCCCCGCCCGGATCAGCATCGTCACCCTCGGGGTGACCGACCTCGACCGCAGCGCCCGCTTCTACGAGGCCCTCGGCTGGAAGCGCTCCACCGCCTCCAGCCCGGAGATCGTCTGGTTCCGCACCGCCGACTCGGCACTCGGCCTCTTCCCCACCGAGGAACTGGCCGCCGACGCGGGCGTGCCCGCCACCGGCGAGCCCGCCTTCCGCGGCGTCACCCTCGCGGTGAACCTGGAGTCCCCCGCGCTGGTGGACGCCGCCCTGCGGACGGCGGTCGAGGCCGGCGCCGTGGTGGTCAAGCCGCCGGTCCCGACCCACTGGGGCGGCTACTCCGGCTACTTCGAGGACCCGGACGGCCACCTCTGGGAGCTGGCCCACAACCCGTTCTTCCCCTTCACCGAGGACGGCTCCCTGGACCTGCCCTGAACCCCTCAGTTCTTGGAACGCGCCTTGAAGGCCGCCTTGCGCGCCTCCTTGGCCAGCGCCCGGTCCGGGTGCAGCTCCCCGATCGCCTCCAGGACGTCCGCCGTGTACGGGTGGTCGACCCGCCACAGCTCGCCGAACCAGCCGGCCGGATCGCCGTTCACCGGCAGGTCGGCGATCAGTTCGCGCAGCAGCTCGGCGTCCCCGCCGTTGTCCAGCAGCTGGGCGGCGAAGGTGTCGACCACCGTCCACAGCGCCATCGCCCGGTCCGGCACCGGAACGTCCGTCGCCCCCTGCGCGGTCAGCCAGGCCCGCGCCGCACCGCCCAGCTCCGGGTCCTCCATGACCTCCCGGACGGCCGGCTCCGCCCCCGCCCCGAGCAGGTTGAGCGCCGAGACGCAGAGCATCCGCCGCAGCGGGCCGTACCCGTCGACACCGCGCGCCGCGGCCAGCAGCTCGCGCGCCGCCGCCACCGGCTCCCGCCCGGCGACCCACACCCGCAGCTCCTCCTCCGGCAGCACGTTGGCCGACTCGCACACCGCGTGCAGCAGCTCGGCCGCGTCGCCCTGGGCCAGGTCGCCGACCAGCGGCGCGTCGTAGCCGTCCTCCAGCAGCCACTGGCGGATGCCGTACTGGCCGAGCGGGGTGAGCCGGACCATCCCGAAGCGGGCCGACTCCTCCTCGTCCAGCGGCTCCTCGCCGACCAGGGCGGGCTCCTCGCCGTCCTCCTCGTCGAACAGCTCGGGGTCGATCGGGCGGTACTCCAGCAGCCCGAGCTCGGCGAGGTCGCCCAGCATCGGGTCCAGCGCGACCATCACGTCCGTGATGTCGCCGAGCAGTTCCTCGCTCGGCTCCTCGCCCTCCGGGACGACCAGCAGCGCGGCGAGCACGCCCAGCGGCACGGTCTCGTTGCCGGGCTCGGCGAAGGCGGTGGTCTCGTAGAGCACCTGGAGGGCCTCGTCCAGCAGTTCGGCGGCCTCGTCGCGGGCCTCCTCCAGCTCGGAGAGCGCGTCCTCGTCCTCCTCGCCGTCCCCGGCCGGCTCGCCCTCGGGCTCCTCGCCGGTCTCCTCGCCGGCCTCCTCGCCTGCCTCCTCCGGGAGCGAGTCCGCCTCGACGGCCAGCTCCCGGACGATCCCGGCAGCGGTCAGCCACAGCTCCAGGACGGTCTCCGGGTCCCCCTCCTCGGCGGGCTCCAGGTCCGGGCCGGGGACGGCGACGTGCTCGCCCTCCGCGGTCGTACCAAGCTCCACCAGGTCCAGGTCACAGGCCAGGGACCAGGCCCGCAGCGCCTCGACCTCGGCCTCCTCGGGCACCTCGCCCTCGGCCGGGGCCAGGCCCAGCAGCCGGGCCGCGGGCGCCCGGTCCGCCTCGACGAGGTCGCCGAACTCGTCCACCGCCCGGTGCGGGGCGGCCCAGCGGGCCAGCGCCAGCGCGTACCCGAGCATCGGCACGGCCCTGGCCTGCTCGGCCAGCTCGCGCTCGGCGGGCAGCTTCACCGGCGGGACCAGGACCGCCGCGTCGTCCAGGTCCTCGTCGTCCAGCCCGTGCGCGGCGAACGCCCCGTAGAGGTCCTGGAGCTCCAGGTCGGCGGGCAGGACCGCCTCGGCCGCGCTCTCGCCCCCCGAAGCCCCGGTGTTCTTGCGACGTCGTCCGGCCATATCCGTGCGCTCTCCCTCAGCCAGCGGTCAGCCCAACAGCGCCGCGTACCAATCCAACACCTCAGCGTATCGGTCGAGCACCCCCCGCGCCCCGCCGTTCGGGGCGCACCCAGGGGCGCGCGCCGTGGGCGCACGCCCACCCCTTATCCTTCGGTCTGGCACCGCGCACACCCCGCGCGGGCCACGGGGCAACGAAGCCCGACCACCCTCCGCCCGACCCCGGGCCGGAGGAGCCCTCTTCAGCTCACCTCGCCCCACCAGGGAGCCCGAACCGCGGCCACCACCACAGCGCCTCCGGACGGGCGCGCCGGCACACCCCGCCGACCCCGGTGGTGCCCGGCCACAGGAGACCCCTGCCATGGCGGACCTCTCCCCCGCCGGCTCCGGCCTGCGCACCGCGCAGCTCGACGGACGCCGACTGTCGGAGGCCCTGCTCCCCCTGGAGCTCGCGCCCCGCGCCCAGCTCCAGCTCGCCGCGATCAGCCGCTGGAACGCGCTGCGCGGCGTCCGCGTCGGCCTGGTGGCCGCCGCCCTGCTGCTGATGCTGATCGGCGCCAACCTCGCGACGCCGATCTACTCGCTCCTCCAGCAACAGCTGCACCTCACCGCGCTCGACACCACCGTCCTGTTCGCGATCTACGTGTTCGCCCTGGTCCCGGTGCTGGCCATCGTCGGCCACTGGTCCGACCACCTCGGCCGACGCGCCCTGATCCTGCCCGCCGTCGCGCTGTCCGCCGTCGGCGACGTCGTGTTCGCCACCTCCGACAGCTTCTGGCAGCTCGCCGCCGGCCGGGCCGTCCAGGGCATCGCCGTCGGCCTCTCCACCGGCGCCGCCGGGGCCGCCCTCGGCGACCTGCTGCCCGACCGGCCGACCCTGGCCGCCAAGATCACCCTGGCCTGTTCCGCCGGCGGCGTCGCCCTCGGCCCGATCGTCGGCGCCCTGCTGGCCGGCGGCACCGACCCGCTGCTGACGCCGTTCCTGCTGCACGCCATCGCACTGCTCGCGCTCTGCGTGCCGCTGGCGCTGCTCCACCCGCGGATGCCCGGACGCAGCCGCCCGCCGGCGTCACCGCCCCGGATCACCACCCCGGCCCACCTGCGCCCGCAGCGCCTGCGGCTGCCCCGGACCGGCCGCCGCGAGTTCCTGCAGGCCGCCACGGCCGGGTTCATCTCCTACGCGGTGTTCGGCGTCTACCTCAGCCTGGCCCCGGCCTTCGCGGCCAAGCTGCTGCACACGGACTCCAAGCTGGTCGGCGCGATCGTGGCCGCCCTCCTGCTCGGCTCCTCGGCCGCCACCCAGCTGGTCGTCCCGCCGACCTCGGACCGCGTGGTGACCGCCCTCGGCATGACCGGCCTGGCCACCGGCCTCGGCCTGGTCGTCGCCGCCCAGTACACCGACACCCCGGCTCTGCTCTTCATCGGCAGCGTCCTCGGCGGCATCTCCCAGGGCGTGGCCTTCCGCTCCCTGTTCACCAGCGCCGTCGCCGCGATGAACCCGGAACGCCGCGGCTCCGAACTGAGCGCCCTCTGGGTCATCGTCTACCTCGGCAGCTCCGCCCCGATCATCGCCCTCGGCGCCCTCGTCCAGACCTACGGCCTGCTCCCCTCCGTCAGCGGCTTCGCCGCCCTCGCCGCCCTCCTCTGCGCGGCCCTCGCCGTCGCCGTCGCCCGCAAACCCAAGCCGACGGCCTGACCCTCCGCCCACGAGACGCCGCTGCCCGGGACCACTTCGGTGGTCCCGGGC
>NZ_JBHUAF010000434.1:0-6956 GCF_042789895.1 Kitasatospora sp. NPDC056783 | reverse complement strand
GGCCGGCTCCTTCGCGTC
Source organism: Kitasatospora sp. NPDC056783 (assembly GCF_042789895.1). Classification (NCBI taxonomy): domain Bacteria; kingdom Bacillati; phylum Actinomycetota; class Actinomycetes; order Kitasatosporales; family Streptomycetaceae; genus Kitasatospora; species Kitasatospora sp. NPDC056783. The sequence goes on along the minus strand of NZ_JBHUAF010000434.1, from coordinate 6,938 downwards.
CGGGTTCAGTCCGACATCGCGACCAGCACCCGGCGGGGGCCGGTGAACGGGCGGCGGCCGTGGCCGACCAGGAGGTTGTCGATCAGCAGCACGTCGCCCCGGTGCCAGTCGACGTCCACCGCGGCCGCCAGGCCCCGGTCGCGGATCTGCTCGACCCACTCGGCCGGGATCGGCGAGCCGTCCGCCAGGGTGACGGACTGCGGCAGGTCCTCCGGCGCGAGGACGGCGGCCAGCCGGGCGGCGGTGTCGTCGCCGAGCCCGGCCGGGTGCCACTGGTCGGCCTGGTTGAACCACACCTCGGCGCCGGTGACCGGGTGGCGGGTGGTGGCGGGGCGCAGCTGGGCGACCCGCAGGCCGCCGTCCTTTCGCCACTCCCAGACCGCCTCGGTGCCGGCCAGGAAGGCCTCGACGTCCTCGCGGCTGTCGGTCTCGAAGGTCTGCTGCCAGCTCTTGCCGAAGCCGTAGCCGTCGTGCAGGTTCTGGAGGTAGCGCACCCCGCCGGCGAAGGCCTCGCGCAGCTCCGGGTCGAGCGACGCCAGCCAGCGCGCGCCGTCCACCAGCGGGGTCGCGCCGCCGGTCTCCGGGGCGGTCTCGCAGTAGAACGCCAGGCGGGCGGGCCAGGCGTGGGCGTACGACATCTCGTTGTGCATCGAGATGGTGAACTCCTGCGGGTACTCCGTCGAGGTGTACACGTTCTGCCCGACCTTGGTGCGCGGCGAGTTGCCGTGCACGTAGGCCAGCCGGTTCGGCAGCAGCAGGTCGTAGACCGCGCCGAGGGTGTCCGGGGTGACGTGGAAGCCCCGGAAGACCAGGGCCTTCTCCCGGGTGAGCAGCTCGCCCAGGTCGTGGTTCAGGCCCTTGAGGTACTCGGTCAGACCGTCGGGAGTGGCCTCGGTCCCGGCGTCCGCGGGGCCGATCTCGGCCGGATTCCAGTTCTGCTCCACGCCCATGCGGGTCGCCACCTCCAGTAGTCGGGTCTCACCGCCTCCCACTGTCGGCGGCCGGTCCATCCCGGCCCCATCCGTCGTCCCTATCCGGCCCATATCGCCTATTTCCGTGATCATGTCAGAAAAAGCTCCGGCCGAGGGGGGGAGCGCCCCGGCGTCGGGGGCGGTACTGTGACCGATTGCGCGATAGGGGGAGGGGTGGCCGTAACTCCGCGGTGACAGGACGTCGTCGACACGCGGGGGGAGGGCATCCGACACACGGGGGATCGGTTGGACGTTCAGATCGAATTCGGACTACTTGGCCCACTATCGGTCGCCGTGGACGGCCGGCGCATTGCCATCGGCGGCCCTCGCCAACGCACCATTCTCGCCCTGCTGCTCCTTTCGCCCGATTCCGTCGTCTCGGTGGACGCGATGGTCGAGGCGGTCTGGCAGGGAGTTCCACCGGCCACCGCCCGCACCCAAGTGGCCATCTGCATAGCGGGATTGCGCAAGATCTTCCGCGCGGAGGGCTGCGGCGACGAACTCATCGCCACCGTCCACCCGGGATACCAGTTCAACACCCGCGGGCACCGCATCGACCTGCCGGCCTTCCAGCGCCTGGCACAGGAGGCCGAGCAGGCCGCCGGGCAGCGGCACACGGCCGAGGCCGCCGAGCTGTACGAACGCGCGCTCGGACTGTGGCGCGGGCCGGTGCTGGAAGGGGTCACCGGCCGTCCGGTCGAGGACGAGGCGGGCCGGCTGGAGGAGGTGCGGCTGGCCTGCTACGAGGCCGCCGTCGAGCTCCAGCTCGCGCTCGGCCGGCACCTGGACGTGATCGGCACGCTGACCGCGGTGGTGCGCGAGCACCCGCTGCGCGAGCGCGCCCGGCAGTCCCTGATGCTGGCCCAGTACCGGGCCGGGCGGCGCGCGGAGGCCATGGAGACCTTCCGCGAGGGCCGCCGGCAGTTCATCGACGAACTGGGGCTGGAGCCCGGCACCCCGCTGATCCAGCTGCACGACGCGATCCTGCGCGACGACCCGGCGCTCAGCCTCCCCGACGCCCCGGCACCGGAGCCCCTCGAAGAGGCCGCGCCGCCGCCCCCGGCCGCCGACACCCGCCCCACCCCGTCCTTCCTGCCGCCCAACGTCCCGGCCTTCACCGGCCGGGGCGCCGAGACGGCGCTGCTCGACCGGCTCGTCGAGGGCCGGTCCGAGGAGCAGCCGCCCGGCATCGGCCTGATCACCGGCGTCGCCGGGGTCGGCAAGACCGGCCTCGCGGTGCACTGGGCCCACCGCGCCTCCGGCCACTTCCCGGACGGCCGGCTCTACGTCGACCTGTGCGGCCACGACGAGACCCACGAGCCGACCTCGGCCGCCGACGTGCTGAGCCGCTTCCTGCGCGCCCTCGGCGTGCCGAGCGAGCAGATCCCGGCCGACACCGGCGAACGCACCGAGCTGTACCGCAGCATGCTGGCCGACCGCCGGGTCCTGGTGGTGCTGGACAACGCCCGCACAGTCGGGCAGATCCACCCCCTGCTGCCCGGCACCGGGCAGTGCTGCGTCATCGTCACCAGCCGGGAGCCGATGGAGCAGCTGCTGCTCCGGTACGGCGCGGTGCGCGTCCAGCTCGGCGTGCTGCCGCCCGCGGAGGCGGTCGAGCTGCTGAACCGGATCGTGCCCGAGGACCGGATCGCCGCCGACCCGGAGCAGGCCGAACGGCTCGCCGAACTGTGCGACCGGCTGCCGCTGGCGCTGCGGATCGCCGCGGCCCGGCTGGCCTCGAAGGCGCACTGGAGCGTCCGGCACCTGGTGGCCCGGCTGGCCGACGAACGGCGCCGGCTGGACGAACTCAGCCAGGGCGAGTCGCAGGTCCGGGCCGGCTTCGCGCTCAGCTACCGCTACCTGGCGCCGGACGCGGCGCAGCTGTACCGCCGGCTGGCCCTGCTCGCGGCGCCCGACGTCACGGTCTGGACGGCCGCCGCACTGGTCGACGCCCACCCCTTCGAAGCCGAACGGCTGCTGGAGCACCTGGTCGACGTCCAGCTGCTGGAGGTCACCGGCACCGACGGCACCGGCCAGCTGCGCTTCCGGATGCAGAACCTGCTGCGGCTGTTCGCCGCCGAACGGGCCCGGCAGGAGGAGACCGAGGAGGACCGGGCCGCGAGCCTGGACCGCGCGCTGCGCGGCTACCTGACCGTCGCCGAGCGGGCCCACCGCCAGGAGTACGGCGGGGACTACTCGCTGATCCACGGCTCCACCCCGCGCTACCCGGTGGACGAGCCGCTGCTCGACGAGCTGACGGCCACCCCGCTGGAGTGGTTCGAGGCCGAGCGGCTGTCGCTGATCGCCGCGGTCGACCAGGCCGCCGGGCTGGGCATGGACGAGCTGGCCTGGGACCTGGCCGGCTGCGCCTCCGTGCTGTTCGAGACCCGGGACTACCTGGAGGACTGGCAGTACTGCTGCGAACGCGCCCTGGCGGCGACCAGGGCGGCCGGAAACCTCCGCGGCGAGGCCGCCACGCTGGAGTCGCTGGGCGGGTCCTGGATCCGCTCCCGGCACGTCACGGAGGCCACCGACCTGCTGTCCCAGGCCCTGGCCAAGTTCGAGCAGGCCGGCGAGGACCACGGCCGGGGCCTGGCGCTGCGCTCGCTGGCCGTGCTGGACCGCACCCAGGGCGACCTCTCCTCGGCCGCGGTACGGCTGAAGGAGGCCGTGGAGCTGTTCCGGGCGGCGGGCGACCTCTCCTCCGAAGCCCATGTGCTCGGCTACCTGGCCCAGGGCGAGCTGGACCTCGGCCGGCCCGAGGAGGCCCTGGTCTACGCCGAGGGCGCGGTGGCCGTCGCCGAGCGGGTCGGCGAGACCAGGGGCACCGCCCAGGCCCTCTACCGGCTCGGCCGCGCCCTGCTGGCACTCGGCCGGTTCGAGGAGGCGGAGCGCCGACTGCACGCGGTGGTCCGGATCGTGACGGCCAAGGAGGACCTGCTGGGCACCGTCTACGCCCGGCTGGGCCTGGGCGAGACGTTGCTGCGGCGCGGCCTGGCCGCCGAGGCGCACGCCGAGCTGCTGGAGGGCCTGGACGTGGCCCGCCGGGCCGGGAACATGGTCGCCGAGGGCCGGATCGGCGCGGCGCTCGGACGGGCGGCGCGCACGCTGGGCCGGTCCGGGGAGGCCCGGGATCGGCTGACCCGGGCGGCCGACCTGTTCCGCACGGCCGGCGCCAAGCGGGACCTGGAACTGGCCGAGGAGGAGCTGGCGGCCCCCTGACAGCGGGCCCGCCCGTCCGAGCCCCGAACCGTCCGAGCCCTGCTCCGGACATCCACCCGGATGTCCGGAGCAGGGCTTTTCCTTTACCCCCGCATTCCCTTCCGGAAATATGTGGAATTGATGGTTCGGATATGGTTTCCTGCTAGGCCCGATGCATATCTTTCAATGGCCGGAGCGAAGAACCGAGAAAGCCCGACTATTGGAGCCGGATATGTCCAGCAGCAGCACCGTCCCGCCGTTCGCCGTCATTTCGGGCGCTCAGGTCAGCAGCGTCCTCGACGGCCGTCAGAAGGAGGTCGTCGACATCGTCGAGCAGGCCTACCGCATTCACGGCGAGGGCCTGACGGTCAACCCGCCGTCCTACTTCCTGAAGTTCCCCGACAAGCCGAGCTCGCGCATCATCGCGCTGCCCGCCTCGATCGGCGGCGACGTCGCGGTCGACGGACTGAAGTGGATCTCCTCGTTCCCCGAGAACGTCGCGGCCGGCATCCCCCGCGCCTCCGCGGTGCTGATCCTCAACGACCACGAGACCGGCTACCCGATCGCCTGCCTGGAGAGCTCGATCATCAGCGCCGCCCGCACCGCCGCCTCGGCCGCGCTGGCCGCCACCCGGCTCGCCGAGGACCGGGGCACGCGCCCGCGCCGGGTCGGCTTCATCGGCACCGGCCTGATCGCCCGCTACCTCCACACCTACCTCGCGGGCACCGGCTGGACCTTCGAGGCCTCCGGGGTGCACGACCTGTCCGCCGAGTCCGCCGCAGGCTTCGCCGGCTACCTGGAGCAGGCCGGGGGCACCGGCGCGGTCACCGTCCACGACAGCGCCGAGTCGCTGATCCGCGACAGCGACCTGATGGTCTTCGCGACCATCGCGGGCACCCCGCACGTCCACGACCCCGCGTGGTTCTCGCACAACCCGCTGGTCCTGCACGTCTCGCTGCGCGACCTCTCGCCCGAGGTGATCCTCGCCGCCACCAACATCACCGACGATGTCGAGCACTGCCTGAAGGCCGACACCTCGCTGCACCTGACCGAACAGCGGCTGGGCCACCGCGACTTCGTCGACGGCACGCTCCACGACGTGCTGACCGGACGGGTCCGGGTGCCGGCCGACCGCCCGGTGATCTTCTCCCCGTTCGGCCTCGGGGTGCTCGACCTCGCCGTCGGCAAGCACGTCCTGGACTCGGTCCGGGCCTCCGGCGACCTGACCGTCGTCCCCGGCTTCTTCCACGAACTGCGCCGCCACGGCTGAACCGGCCCGGCTCCTCGACGGTGCGCCCCCACCCGCCGGGCGCCCTCCTCGGGTAACGGCCCCACCCCGGCACGACCCGCCCCCACACCCCCCACCCTCGCGCTCAACCCCGCCACTGCCCGGGAGGCACCGATGCCGATCATCTCGGCTCCGCACCAGTTCAACGAGCACGACCTCTTCGTCGACCTGCGAGCGAGCCTGGGTGTGCCGCTCTACCTCAAGTGCGAAGGCATGAACTTCGCCGGCTCGATCAAGCAGAAGGCCGCGGTCTCGATGATCGAGGCCGCCGAGCGGGCGGGCCGGCTGCGACCGGATTCCGTGCTGGTGGAGTCGTCCTCCGGCAACCTGGGCGTGGCACTCAGCCTGATGGCCGCCAGCATGGGCTACCAGTTCCTCTGCGTCACCGACTCCCGGTGCAACCTCGGCGCGAGACGGCTGATGGAGGTCTTCGGCGCCCGGGTGCACACCGTCACCGAGGCCGACCCGGTCACCGGCCTGCTCGGCGCCCGACTCGACCACGTCCGGCGGCTCCTGGACAGCGACGACCGCTACGTCTGGCTGAACCAGTACCAGAACCCGGAGAACTGGGGCGCCCACCACCGCTGGACGGCCCCGGCGATCGCCGAGAGCTTCCCCGACCTCGACGTGCTCTTCGTGGGCGCCGGCACCACCGGCACCCTGATGGGCTGCGCCCGCTGGTTCAAGGAGCACCGGCCCGGGGTGCGGATCGTCGCCGTCGACAGCGCCGGCTCGGTCAGCTTCGGCGGACCGGCGGCACCGCGCTGGATCCCCGGCCTCGGCTCCGGGGTCCGGCCCGCCATGCTCGACGAGGCGTACGTGGACGACGTGCGGATCGTCGAGGAGGTGGACACCGTCCGGATGTGCCACCGGCTGGCCGCCCGGGGCTTCCTCTTCGGCGGCTCGACCGGCACGGCTGTCGCGGGGGCAGCCGCCTGGCTGGCCGAGCACGACCCGGAGGGCCGGCTGACGGCGGTGACCCTCTCACCCGACCTCGGCGAGCGCTATCTCGACACCGTCTACCAGACCAACTGGGTCCAGGACATCTACGGCAACGCGGTGCTGGACGATATCCGGCACCCCGCCGAACACGCCGTCAAGGTCCCGGCGATGTCCGCCTGACGGCCCGCACCCACCCCCTCCGACTTGCGAATACAGGCGCCTGCCAGGCCCGATATCGCCCGCGGCCGGAATCCATAACAGAGCGATAAGAGCTCGAAGCCGCGTCTTCCTAATGTCTTCCTCGTCAGCAGGGAACAGGGACGGACAGACAGGAAACGGTGGAAATGCGACTCTTCGGTGCGAACCTCGCGAAGCAGGTTGTCGTCGCGGCCCTGGGCGTCACCGCCCTCGTCGGCATCGCCACCGCCACCGACGCGTCCCCGGTCGGCCCGCTCTCCGCCGCGACCGACACCGCCACCCCGGCCGCGACCCCCACCATCCCGGAGCACCAGGACTGGACCTGATCGGTCCGCATC
>NZ_JBHUAF010000433.1:0-6973 GCF_042789895.1 Kitasatospora sp. NPDC056783 | reverse complement strand
CGGGCCCGCCGTTCTCATGGAGCCGTCAGCGCATCGAACCGGTGCGCAGCAGGGTGCGGATGACGCGCATCGCGACCGAGAGGCTGGACAGCTCGTAGTTGTCCGAACCCCTTATGTCGTCGAGGGTGCTCTTGGCGCGGTTCAGCAGGGTCGAGTTGAGCTCGGCCCAGGCGGTGTACCGCTCCTCCGGGGTGGCGCCCTCGGGGCCGCAGGCCAGGATGTCGGCGGTCAGCGCCGCGTGCGCCGCGAAGAGGTCCTCGCGGATCGCGGCCCGGGCCATCGACGACCAGCGGTCGGTGCGGGGCAGTTCGATGATGCGGTCGAGCAGGTGCGAGATCTGGAGCCGGTCGCCCAGGTCGTAGAAGAGGTCGGCGACCTCGGCGACGTCCTTGCCGGAGCGGTCGGCGACCTCGGCGACGTCCAGGGTCGGGAAGACCGAGGAGAGGCCGGCGATCCGGGTGGCCAGCTCCTCCGGCACCCCGGCCGAGGCGAGCTCCCCGTACACCGACTCGAACCAGGCCAGGTCGTCGCCGCGCAGCGGCTTGGGCAGCGAGGCCCAGACCTGGTTGACCCGGTCGTGGAAGAACTCGATGGTGCCGGCGATGTCGAGCGGCTGGCGGCGGTTGTTGAGCATCCACCGGGTGGCGCGCTCGACCAGGCGCCGCGAGTGCAGGCGCATCTTGGTCTGCACCCGGGCCGGGACCTTGTTGTCCAGGTCCTCGATCTCGGCCCAGATCGGCTCCAGGTCGAAGACGGCCCGCGCGGCGGTGTGCGTCCGGGCGATCTCCTCGTAGGTCGCGCCGGTCTCCTCCTTCAGGCGGAAGGCGAAGGTGCAGCCACCGCGGTTGATCGTGTCGTTCACGATCAGCGTGGTGATGATCTCGCGGCGCAGCGCGTGGTTGTCGATCGCGTCGGCGAACCTCGCCCGCAGCGCGGTCGGGAAGTACTCGTGCAGCGAGGCGCGGAAGTACGGGTCGTCCGGCAGCTCGGTGGCGAGCAGCTCCTCGGCCAGGATGATCTTGGTGTACGCGAGCAGGACGGACATCTCTGGCTGCGAGAGGCCGCGGCCGTTCTGCTGGCGGTCCCGGATCTGGCGCTCGGTGGGCAGGAACTCCAGCCCGCGGTCGAGCCGGCCGGCCGACTCGAACCGGTTGATCATCCGGGCGTGGACGTTGACCATGCTGTGCGCCTGGGAGACGGCGTTGGCCAGCACCACGTTCTGCGCGTAGTTGTTGCGCAGCACCAGGCGGCCGACCTCGTCGGTCATCTCGGCCAGCAGGGCGTTGCGCTGCTTGACCGTCATGTCGCCCTCGGCGACGACCTGGTTGAGCAGGATCTTGATGTTGACCTCGTGGTCCGAGGTGTCCACACCGGCGGAGTTGTCGATCGCGTCGGTGTCGATCCAGCCGCCGGTGCCCTCGGGGCCGCCGGTCGCCGCGTACTCGATGCGGCCGAGCTGGGTGCAGCCGAGGTTGCCGCCCTCGCCGATGACCCGGGCCCGGATCTGCTCGCCGTTGACGCGGATGGCGTCGTTGGACTTGTCCCCGACCTCGGCGTTGGTCTCGGTGGAGGCCTTGACGTAGGTGCCGATGCCGCCGTTCCAGAACAGGTCGACCGGCGCCTGGAGCACGGCCCGCATCAGCTCGGCCGGGGTCAGCTTGGTCGCCTCGACGCCCAGCGCGGCCCGGACCTGCGGGGTCAGCTGGATCGACTTGGCGCTGCGCGGGAAGACACCGCCGCCGGCCGAGATCAGCGACCTGTCGTAGTCGTCCCAGGAGCTGCGCGGCAGCTCGAAGAGGCGGCGGCGCTCGGCGTACGAGACGGCCGCGTCCGGGTTCGGGTCGAGGAAGATGTGGCGGTGGTCGAAGGCGGCGACCAGGCGGATGTGCTCGCTGAGCAGCATGCCGTTGCCGAAGACGTCGCCGGACATGTCGCCGATGCCGATGACGGAGAAGTCCTCGGTCTGGGTGTCGACGCCGAGCTCGCGGAAGTTGCGCTTGACCGACTCCCAGGCACCGCGGGCGGTGATGCCCATGCCCTTGTGGTCGTAGCCGGCCGAACCGCCGGAGGCGAACGCGTCGCCCAGCCAGAAGCCGTAGGACTCGGCGACGCCGTTGGCGATGTCGGAGAAGGTCGCGGTGCCCTTGTCGGCGGCGACGACCAGGTAGGTGTCGTCCTCGTCGTGGCGGACCACGTCGGCCGGGTGCACGACCTCGCCGCCGACCAGGTTGTCGGTGATGTCCAGCAGCGCCGAGATGAAGGTCTTGTACGAGGCGACGCCCTCGGCCAGCCAGGCGTCACGGTCCACCGACGGGTCCGGCAGCTGCTTGGCGACGAAGCCGCCCTTGGCGCCGACCGGGACGATGACGGTGTTCTTGACCATCTGCGCCTTGACCAGGCCCAGGATCTCGGTGCGGAAGTCCTCGCGCCGGTCGGACCAGCGCAGACCGCCGCGGGCGACCTTGCCGAAGCGCAGGTGCACGCCCTCGACCTGCGGCGAGTAGACCCAGATCTCGAACGCCGGGCGCGGGGCCGGCAGGTCCGGGATGGCCTTCGGGTCGAACTTCATCGACACGTAGGAGTGCCACTCGCCGGAGGCGGTGTGCTGGAAGAAGTTGGTCCGCAGGGTGGCCTTGATCAGGTTCAGGAAGGAGCGCAGGATGCGGTCCTCGTCCAGCGACACGACCTCGTCGAGCGCGCCGGACAGCTCCTCCAGGATGCCCTCGGTCAGCTCCAGGGCGCCCGAGCGGTGGCTCGGGCTCAGCCGGGCCTCGAAGAGGTTGACCAGCAGGCGGGTGGTGTGGGTGTTGTTGCGGAGCGCGTCCTCCATGTAGTCCTGGGAGAACGTGGAGCCCGCCTGGCGCAGGTACTTGGCGTACGCGCGCAGCATCATCGCCTGGCGCCAGGTCAGCCCGGCGGTCAGCACCAGCTCGTTGAAGCGGTCGTTCTCGGCCTTGCCGGTCCAGGTGGCGGCGAAGGTCTCCTGGAAGCGCTCGCGGGCCTCGTCGGTGAGCTCGGTGGCCTCGCGCAGCTTCAGGCCGAAGTCGTAGACCCACGCGGTGGTGCCGTCGGAGCGGCGCAGCGCGTACGGGTGCTCGTCCAGCACCTCGACGCCCAGGCGCTGGAGCACCGGCAGGACCTCGGTGAGCGAGATCGGGCCGCCGACGCGGTAGATCTTGAAGCGGCGCTCGTCGTCGCCGGCGCCGACCGGCTGGTACAGGTTCAGGCGGAAGTCGCCCGCGCCGTGCAGCGACTCGATCTGCTTGATGTCGGCGACGGCGGTGCGCGGCGGGAAGTCGGCGCGGTAGCCGTCGGGGAAGGCGTTGGCGTACTTGTGGCCGAGCTCGGCGGCCCGCTCCTCGCCCAGCTCGATGTGCAGCTGGTCGTGGAAGCCGTCCATCCAGAACCGGGCGGCCTCGGCCAGCCGGTTCTCGATCCGCTCGACGTCCGTCTCGGTGAGCTTCGGCAGCTCGGTGCCCGGGGCGACCCGGACCACGAAGTGCAGGCGGGTCAGCACCGACTCGGTGGCGTACACCGTGTAGTCGATGGTGGCGCCGTTCAGCTCCTCCTTGAGGATGTCGGTGATCAGCAGCCGGATGCGCGTGGTGTAGCGGTCGCGCGGCAGGTAGATGAAGGCCGAGAAGTAGCGGCCGTACTCGTCCTGGCGCAGGAACAGCCGCAGCTTGCGGCGCTCCTGGAGGTAGAGCACGCTCGTCGCGATGGAGAGCAGCTCGGAGGCCGGGGTCTGGAAGATCTCGTCCCGCGGGAAGGTCTCCATGATCTGGAGCAGGTCGCGGCCGTCGTGGCTGTCGCTGGAGAAGCCGGAGTCCTCCAGCACCGCCTGGACCTTGCGGCGCACGACCGGGATGCGGGTGACCGACTCGGTGTACGCGGCGGAGGAGAACAGGCCGAGGAAGCGGCGCTCGCCGACCGGCTCGCCGGCGGCGTTGAACTTCTTCACGCCGACGTAGTCCAGGTAGGCGGGGCGGTGCACGGTGGACCGGCTGTTGGCCTTGGTCAGGACGAGCAGCTTCTTCTCGTGGGCCTTGGCGCGGACCGGCGCGGAGAGCCGGCCGAAGGCCTCGCTGACCGCGTGGTGGGCGTCGTCGTGGCCGTGCGGGTCGGAGCGCAGGATGCCCAGGCCGGTCCCGGCGACGGCCTTGAGGACCTCCTCGCCCTCGTGCTCGACCAGGTCGTACTCGCGGTAGCCGAGGAAGGTGAAGTGGTCGTCGGCGAGCCAGCGCATCAGCTCCCAGGCCTCGCCGACCTCCTGCTCGGGCAGGCCGGCCGGGGGCTCCTCGGCCAGCTCGTCGGCCAGGCGCAGCGCGCTCTCGCGCATCTTGCCCCAGTCCTCGACGACCTCGCGGACGTCGCCGAGCACCCGGCGCAGGTCGGACTCGATCGCGCGCAGGTCCTCGCGGTCGGTCTCGCGGTCGATCTCGATGTGCATCCAGGACTCGACGGTCGCGTCGGCCGGCCACTCGGAGCCGGCGGCCTGGCTGCGCGAGCAGGCGTCGATGTCCAGGATCTCCAGCAGCTTGCCGGTGATGTCACGGCGGACCAGCAGCTGGGGGTGGATCACGATGTGGATCGCGCGGTCCTGGCGGGACAGCTCGTTGGTGACGGAGTCGACCAGGAAGGGCATGTCGTCGGTGACGACCTCGACCACGGTGTGGCCGCAGGACCAGCCGTTCTCCTCGACCGAGGGGGTGTGGACCCGGACCTCGGCGGTGCCCTGCGGGCGCTTGAGCCCCAGGCGGTAGTGGGAGGCGGCCGCGCCGTAGACGTCGACCGGGTCGCGGTCGACCAGGTCCTCGGGCGCGGTGTGCAGGTAGTAGTGGTGCAGGTACGCGGTCAGAGCGCCGTTGCTCAGACCCTCTCCTGGCGCCGCTCCCCCCACCTGGCTGTTCTCAGCGGCTGCGGCTGCCTTCTTGAGCAGCTCGGCCTTGGCTGCGTCCAGCTTGGTCTGCATGACTTCTTGGCTCCTGTCGCGCGCCGTTGCGTGACTCGGTGGTGTGTGGATGTACACCGACGGGTCACCGCAATCCTGCCGCACCATCCGACTGAAAGGGGCTCATGACGACGCATGAAATGTCCTCCCAGCGGGTAGGACGACACGTTCGCCCTGCAAGCCACCCGACGACGCCAGCCAGCCTAACCGGATCAATCGAAGGTGCACAGGGACAGCGAGGCGCAAAGTCGCAGTAAGTCAGGTCCGTCCTGGACAGCATGTCCAAACCGGACCCCGATGTTCACTCTCAGCCCAGATGCGGGTATCCGTGGTGGGTCGGCGGGACGAAGGTCTCCTTGATCGACCTGGCCGAGGTCCAGCGCAGCAGGTTCTGGGCGGCGCCGGCCTTGTCGTTGGTGCCGGAGGCCCGGCCGCCGCCGAAGGGCTGCTGGCCGACGACCGCTCCGGTGGGCTTGTCGTTGATGTAGAAGTTCCCGGCGGTGAAGCGCAGCGCCTCGACGGCCTGGGCGATGGCGTAACGATCCTGCGCGACCACCGAGCCGGTCAGCCCGTACGGGGCGCCCTCGTCGACCCGGCGGAGCACGTCGTCCCAGCGGGAGTCCTCGTAGACGTGGACGGCGAGGATCGGGCCGAAGTACTCGGTCCGGAAGATCTCGCCCCGGTGGTCGGAGGAGACCAGGACGGTCGGCCGGACGAACCATCCGATCGCGTCGTCGTACTGTCCGCCGGCCGCCAGTTCGATCGTCGAGTCCGCCTTCGCGCGGTCGATGGCGTCCCGGTTCTTCTCGAAGGCGCGCCGGTCGATCAGGGCGCCCATGAAATTGGACAGGTCGGTCACGTCGCCCACCGCGAGCGCGTCCACCTGGGCCACGAAGTCGTCCTTGATCTTCAGCCAGAGGCTGCGCGGCAGGTAGGCGCGGGAGAGCGCCGAGCACTTCTGGCCCTGGTACTCGAAGGCGCCGCGGATCAGCGCGGTCCGCAGGATCTCCGGGTCGGCCGAGCGGTGGGCGAGCAGGAAGTCCTTGCCGCCGGTCTCCCCGACGATCCTCGGGTACGTGCGGTAGCCGCCGATGTTGGCGCCGATGCTCTGCCACAGCGACTGGAAGGTCGCGGTCGAGCCGGTGAAGTGCAGCCCGGCGAGCGCCGGGTCGGCCAGCACGACCGGGGAGACCTGGAGGCCGTCACCGGTCACCAGGTTGATCACCCCGGGCGGCAGCCCGGCCGCCTCCAGCAGCCGCATCAGGTGGTACGCGGCCAGGGTCTGGGTCGGCGCCGGCTTCCAGACCACGGTGTTGCCCATCAGCGCGGGGGCGGTCGGCAGGTTGCCGGCGATCGCGGTGAAGTTGAACGGGGTGACCGCGTAGACGAAACCTTCCAGCGGGCGGTGATCGGTGCGGTTCCACACGCCGGGCGAGGAGATCGGCTGGTCGGCCAGGATCTGCCGGGCGAACGCGACGTTGAACCGCCAGAAGTCGATCAGCTCGCAGGCGGAGTCGATCTCGGCCTGCTGCACGGTCTTGGACTGGCCCAGCATGGTGGCCGCGTTGAGCGTCTCCCGCCAGGGGCCGGACAGCAGGTCGGCGGCGCGCAGGAAGACCGCCGCGCGGTCGTCGAAGGAGAGCGAGCGCCACTGCCGCCCGGCGGCCAGCGCCGCGTTCACCGCCGCCCGGGCGTCCTCCCGGGTCGCGTTGCCGAGCACGCCGAGCTTGGCGGCGTGGTGGTGCGGCTGGACGACCTCGATCCGCTCGCCGCCGCCGAAGCGCTGCTCACCGCCGATGGTCATCGGCAGCGGGACCTGCTCGGCGGCCAGCTCGTCCAGCCGCCGCACCAGCCGGTCCCGCTCCGGGCTTCCGGGCGCGTACGAGAGCACCGGCTCGTTGACCGGGGTCGGCACCTCGGTGACTGCGTCGATGGGCATGGCGGGCTCCGTCCTGGCGGCTGGTCGGCTGTGCCACCAGCCTGACCAGCCGGAGCGCGATCCGCCCGTTCAGACACGCGGAC
>NZ_JBHUAF010000432.1:2326-7001 GCF_042789895.1 Kitasatospora sp. NPDC056783 | reverse complement strand
GCCTGCGGGCCCGGCCTGCGCCGGGCGCGCGCATCACTGCCGCCGCTGGAGCCCGGCCCTCAGCCGGCCGGAGCCGAGGGGCCCGCGCTGACGGCCCGTGAGCTGGAGGTGCTGCATCTGGTGGCGCAGGGGCTGAGCAACAAGCAGGTCTCGCGCGAGCTGCAGATCTCCGAGCACGGTGTGAAGCGGCACGTGGGCAACGTGCTGACCAAGCTGAACTGCCCCAACCGCACGCTGGCCGTGGTGCGCGCGCTGGAGGACGGGCTGATCGCGGTCTGACCGGACCTCAGCGAGGTGCCACGGCAGAGGAGCCGCCGATCCGCTCGACCAACTCCCGCTTGAGTACCTTGCCGCTCGGCCCGAGCGGGAACGCGTCGGAGAACTCCACCACGCGCGGGTACTTGTACGCGGCCAGCCGCTCCTTGCTCCAGGCGACGATCCGCGCGCCCAGGGCCGCGTCCGCCACGAACCCCGCGCGCGGGATCACCACCGCGCACACCTCCTGGCCGAGCCGCTGGTCCGGGATGCCGATCACCGCCACCTGTGCGACGGCCGGGTGGTGCACCAGCACCTCCTCGATCTCCCTCGGGTACACGTTGTACCCGCCGCGCAGCACCAGGTCCTTCTTCCGGTCGACGATCGACAGGTAGCCGTCCTCGTCCTTGACCCCGAGGTCGCCCGAGCGGAACCATCCGTCCACCAGCACCTCGGCGGTCGCCTCCGGCCGCCCCAGGTAGCCGGCCATCACGTTGTGGCCGCGCACCACGATCTCGCCGACCGTGCCGGCCGGCAGCAGCTCGATCCGGCCCTCCAGCTCGGACCGGGCGATCTCCACCTCGACGCCCCAGACCGGTCGGCCCACCGTGCCCGGCTTGCAGGGCCAGGCCCGCTGGTTGTAGGCGACCACGGGCGAGGTCTCGGTCAGCCCGTAGCCCTCGTAGATGGTGCAGCCGAAGACGGCCTGGAACTCCTCCAGCACCTTCACCGGCAGCGCCGAGCCGCCGGAGAACGCCCGGTCCAGCGGCGGGCGCAGGGGAGTGCGGGCGGCCGCGTCGAGCAGTGCCAGGTACATCGTCGGCACGCCCATGAACACCGTGCAGCCGTGCTCCGTCATCAGCTCCAGCGCGCTCGCGGCCTCGAAGCGGTCCGTCAGCACCATCGTGGCGCCGGCCCGGAAGCAGGTGAGCATCCCGCAGATCTGGCCGAAGGTGTGGAACAGCGGCAGGCAGCCGAACAGCACGTCGTCCGGCCGGAAGTCGAAGGGGGAGAGCATCCCGACGGTGACGTTCATGGTGACGCTCAGCTGGGTCAGCATCGCGCCCTTCGGCCGGCCGGTGGTGCCGGAGGTGTACAGGATCACCGCCAGGTCGTCCGGCGCGCACGGCAGGTGGGCGGGGACCGGCTCGGCCCGCTCGGCGAGCAGGTCGAGGCGCGGCGCCTCGCGCTCCTGCTCGGCCCGCACCGTGAGCAGCGGCACGTCGGCGATCTCCGCGCCCTTGCGGCCCTCGGCCAGCAGCGGGCCCGCGCAGACCAGCGCCCTGGCGCCGCTGTCGCGCAGCACGTACTCGATCTCACGGGCCTTGAGCAGTGCGTGCATCGGCACCACGACCGCGCCGAGCGAGAGCACCGCGAAGTAGACCGGGGGGAACTCCAGGCCGTTCGGCAGCAGCAGCGCCACCCGGTCGCCGGGGCCGATCCCCCGCTCCTTCAGAACCGTCGCGTACTGCCGTGAACGGAACCAGAGTTCACGGTACGTCAGGCGCTCGCCGGCGAAGTCGATCGCCGGGTGGTCCGGGCGTCGTGCCGCCGACTCGGCGAGCACGGCTGCGAGTGAAAGGGTCACCGGTCCTCCGCTCATGGTGGGTGGTCGGGAATGAAGGGTGCCGGCGGTCGGCAGCGCGAACGCTCCGACCGCCGGCGCGGGGCTCAGGCCCGGGTGCGCGGGATCTCCAGCTCCTGCCACACGGTGTCCAGTGCCTCGGCGAACTTCTCCACGTCGGCGGTGGTGTGGGTGGCGGACGGCGCGATCCGCAGGATCTCCTCGCCCTCCCTGACGCTGGGGGCGTTGATCGACTGCACGTAGATGCCGTAGCGCTCCAGCAGCAGCTCGGAGGCCCGGCGGCAGCGGGCGTCCTCGCCGACGAAGGCCGAGACGATGTGCGACATCGGTGACACGAAAGGGATCTGACGTGCGGTCAGCAACCGGTGCAGCAACTGGGCGTTGGCGGCCAGCCGCTCGCGCTCCTGGTCGGAGCCGGAGAGGTGGCGCACCGCGGCGAGCGCGGCGGCCGCGACCGCCGGGGGCAGCGAGGTGGTGAAGATGAAGCCGCGGGCGAAGCTGCGCACCGCGTCCACCATCGCGGCGGGGCCGGCGATGTAGCCGCCGGAGGTGCCGAAGCCCTTGGCCAGGGTGCCCATCACCACGGTGAACTCGTCGGCGATGCCCTCGCGGGCGGCGATGCCGGCACCGCGCGGACCGTACATGCCGACCGCGTGCACCTCGTCGACGTAGGTGGTGGCACCGTACTTCTTCGCGAGGGCGGCGATCTCGGACAGCGGCGCGATGTCACCGGACATCGAGTACACCGACTCCAGTACCACCAGCTTGGGGCGGTCGCCGTCGGCCTGGAGCAGCTCCTCCAGGTGCGCGACGTCGTTGTGGCGGAAGATCCGCTTCTCGGCGCCGGCGTGCCGCAGGCCGTCGATGATCGAGGCGTGGTTCAGCTGGTCCGAGTAGACCACGGTGCCCGGCATCCGGCCCGCGAGCACCGTCAGCGCGGCGTCGTTGGCGGTGTAGCCGGAGCTGAAGATCAGCGCCGCCTCCTTGCCGTGCAGTGCGGCCAGCTCCTGCTCCAGCAGGACGTGGTAGTGGTTGGTGCCGCCGATGTTGCGGGAGCCGCCGGAGCCGGCGCCGAACGCGTCGACGGCCTCCTTCATGGCGGTCAGCACGGTGGGGTTCTGGCCCATGCCGAGGTAGTCGTTGCTGCACCAGACGCTGATCTCCCGCTCGGCGCCCGACTGGCCCTCGCGCGCGCTGGCGTTCGGAAAGCGGCCGGCGTGCCGGCCTATCTCCAGGAACTGCCGGCTCTGCTCGGCGAACTCCTGCATCTCCTGGGTGAAGAAGTCCAGGTGTGCGGTCATTGTGGTCACTCGCTCTCTAGATGACGGTGCGCAGGGCGCGCAGCCGAGGTTTGTCCGGCTTGCCGGCGGAGTTCAACGGGAGCTCGTCGAGCACCGCGATCTGTTCGGGTGCGTGCACCGCGGACAGCGCCTCGGTCACGTGGGCGCGGATCTGTTCGACGGTGGTCCGCGCGCCCGGCTTCAGCACCACGGCGGCGTGCAGGTGCTCGATGTTGTCCGTGTCCCGGACGCCGAAGACCGCGGCGTGCGCCACACCGGGCAGGGTGAGGATCACCCGTTCGACCACCGCCGGGTGGACCTTCACGCCCTTGGTCTTCACCACGTCGGCCATCCGGTCGACCAGGTAGAGGTAGCCCTCCTCGTCGAGCCGGCCGATGTCGCCGGTGCGGATCCAGCCGTCGATCAGCACCTTCGCGGTCAGCTCGGGCTCGCCCCAGTAGCCGTCCATCACGTGCGGGGAGCGGAACCACACCTCGCCGGCGTCGCCGATGCCGATCTCCGCGCCGGTCTCCGGGTCGCAGACCTTGACCTCGACCCCGGGGAACGGGCGCCCCACCGAGGAGCGCAGCCGCGGCTCCAGGTGATCGAACGGGTCGAGGTTGGTGACCGGGCCGCCCTCGGTGGCGCCGTAGGCCTGGGACAGGCGGGTCCCGAAGGTCTCGACGGCGTCGGCCAGTCGGGCCGGGGCCGCGGCGCTGCCGGCGTACATCAGCAGCCGGAGCGTGGTCAGGTCGGCGGTGCGGGCGTCCGGGTGGTCGAGCAGCCGGTACAGGTGCTCGGTGGCCATGAAGGTCCGGGTGATCCGCTGCTCCGCGACCTCGCGCAGCACCGCGCCGGGCTCGAACTCCTCGTGCAGCACGACCACGCCGTGCGACAGCAGCGCCGCGTCGGCCATCGGCCCGACGGTGTGGCTCAGCGGGGTGGTGACCAGTATCCGGGGGTGGTCGGCCTCGCGCATCGAGCTCCGGTTCATCCGGACGATGCTGTTCCAGGCCCGGTTCGACATCCGCATGCCTTTGGGCCGGCCGGTGCTGCCGCTGGTGAACGTGACCACCGCGACGCCCCGCTCGTCCACCGCGGTCTGTGCCTCGGCCGGGTCGCCGAGCTCCGCGGCCGGCACCGGGGTCACCGGGACGGCCTGCGCCACGTCCAGCCCGAAGCCGGTGAGCACCGGCGAGCCGGTCAGCAGCTCGGCCAACTCCTGTGCGCGGGAGGAGTTCTGGGCGTCGGTGAAGAGCACGGTGGCGCCGGTGTCCCGCAGGATTCCGAGCTGGCCCTCGATCGGCAACCGCCGCTGGGACGAGCCCGGATTGGTGGTGCCGAGGTAGCAGACCGCCGCGCCGAGCAGATGGGCGGCGTAGCGAGCGCCGAGCATGTCGGGGCTGTTGGGCGCCACCAGGACGCCCATCATCGTGCCGGGGCCGACCCCGAGGCCGCGTAGCACCCGGACCGCGC
The DNA here is from genome assembly GCF_042789895.1 of Kitasatospora sp. NPDC056783. NCBI lineage: Bacteria > Bacillati > Actinomycetota > Actinomycetes > Kitasatosporales > Streptomycetaceae > Kitasatospora > Kitasatospora sp. NPDC056783. The sequence continues at coordinate 2,405 of NZ_JBHUAF010000432.1, read as the reverse complement.
CCGCCACCGAATCCGCGAACTCGCCGGCGGACACGGGCCCGCCGTGCCAGTGCAGTACGGCGCGGTCCGGATCGGCGGT
>NZ_JBHUAF010000432.1:0-2316 GCF_042789895.1 Kitasatospora sp. NPDC056783 | reverse complement strand
CCGCTCGTCTGCGACTCGGCCGGATCGGCCATGGTGACCTCGATTCGATGCGCGGAAGCCCCGGCGGGGACCCGGTCTCGCACGGACGGTTGACGGACGGGTGTCAGCCTCCCGGTGGCCCGCCCGAGCGCCAAGGGGCCATCGGGTCCCTCGACCCGGTCCCCCCGCATCAGCTACCAGCGGGTACCCGATCGGGTACCCGTCGTCCGGTGCGGCCCCTTTCGCTCCTCCCCGCAGGGCACCCGGTCCGGTCGGCCGCGGCCGAGCCAGGGGCCGGACGGGGGCCGGACGGGGGTTGAGGGGCGTCGAGGCCCTGAGCATCGGCGGGGACGGCGACATGCCCCGGGTGACGTGGGCGGCACGGGCACACCGGCCTCCGGGCATGGCCGTGCCACCGAGGATGCGCTCCTCCCGTCACCGCCCCTTCTCCACCGGTCCCGCACCGCGCGGCCCGCCGGCCGGGAACGGATCAGCGGGGAAGGCGCGGCCCCGCCGCGAGCGGTACGCCGAGGCGCTCGGACTGGGTGACCGAGGCGGGTGAATCCTGGCTCCGGGCCGCCTCCGTCGGGATCCGCGGAGCCGAGGCCGGCCCGCGCGGGGGCGGGGTGTAGCCGGGCAGGCGCACGGTGCCCCACACGTACGGGTCCGCCTGGGCACTGCCGAACGGGGACCAGGCCAGACGGCTCCCGCCGATCTTGTCCGTGGTGTCGGAGTCGTACACGAGGACGTTCGCGGTCATCCGCTCGGGGTCGACGGCGGCCGGAAGGTCCGACAGCGGGATCCGGACCTCGACGGTGTAGCCGCGGTAGGGCGCGGTGACCCGGGAGGCGACGGCCAGCCCGGGGGCGGTGGTGTCCGCCGGGCCCTGCCGGTTGTCGGCGTCGCGCTCCGCGCAGGGGCCGCCGTCGTTCGCGGTGAACGGCAGGATGCCGGTCTTGAACGTGGTCGAGGTGTCGTCGGAGTCGCCGCGCGGATCGATGGCGATCTCGACGGCGTCGGTGCGCCAGTGCCGCTTGCAGTCGTTCCGGGCGTCCAGGGCGCTGCCCATCCGGTCGTCGGTGACCTGGACGAGCACGTAGAGGTCGTCCCCGTGCCGGGAGAGGCGGGCGGTCGCGGAGCAGTCGGCGGGGGCGCAGTCCTGGCCGGCCCAGTGCCGCAGCGGGTGTTCGGGCCCGGGGTACTCCCCGGGGCCGGCGGTGCCGTCGACGACGGGCGGGCGGTCGAGTGCCGGGACGTCGGTCGCGGGAGCGGCGGGGTAGTCGGGCTGGGCTTCGTTCGCCAGCCAGGGCATCCTCACCCGCCGGGTCCAGTCGCGGAACTCGGCGTACAGCGGCTTCAGCCCCGCTTGTCCCCGGACGGTGGCGGGGACCGGTTCGCCGGCCCGGGCGAGGACGGTGAACCACTCGCAGGGCAGCCGTCCGGGCGGGGTCTCGACCGTGGCGGGCAGCGAGCCGAGACCCTGGGTCACGTACCTGCGGGCGGCGTCGCGCTCGACCTGGGCGAAGGTCTCGCCCGAGGAGGCGGAGCGCGCGCCGGTCCACACGCCCTCCACCGGCAGCCCCGTGTGCGGATCCGTCAGCCGGGCCGTGGCGCAGGACGGTCCGACGGGCCCGTCGAACCCCCAGTTCTGGGCCAGCAACCGGGAGGGCCGCCACGGCCGGTACCCCTCGTCGGTGATCTGCCGGGGGAACGCCGTCGGGTCGCCGGCGAGCCGGAACGCCTCGACGGCCAGCCGGCCGGCCTCCTGGTGCCCGCCGTGCTGGTCGAAGGGACGCGGGTCCATCGTCACCACGGTGGCCGGGGTGGTCGCGCGGAGCAGCCGGACGATCCGTTCGAGCGTGTCGGTGGGCTGTCCGGGGGCCCGGTTCCAGACGGCGGAGACCAGGGGGGCGGAGAGGGTGTACCAGAAGTCCGGCTTGTCGAGGTAGAAGACGTTGTCGATTCCGGCGAGGCCGACTGCTTCCCGTTCCTCCGTCTCACGGATCAGGCCGAGCCGGGCGCCCTCCTCCGGCCCGACGGCGTTCCCGCCGCCCTCGCCCCGCGTGACGGTCACCACCCCGGTGCGCCGCCCGCCGCGCTCCCGCCACTGGGCGAAGGTGGCCAGCGACTGGAACTCGTCGTCCGGGTGGGCCCCGATGAACAGGACGTCGGTGTGGGCCGGGTCCCGTCCGACGGGCGCCGCGGCATCGGTGGCGGAGCGGTCCGCCGCGCCCTCCGCGGGCACGGCGAGGGCGACGGCGCAGGCCGTGGCCACAGCGACGAGGACGGCGGGCCAGGACCGCCGAAACGGGTTCCGGGTCACGGTGCGTGCGTTCC
>NZ_JBHUAF010000431.1:0-7045 GCF_042789895.1 Kitasatospora sp. NPDC056783 | reverse complement strand
CTCCCCGCTCAGTCACCGCTCCGCCGGCCGGGACGGGCCGTGGCGGGGAGGCCGACGAGGAGCAGCAGGCCGGCCGCCGCGGCATAGGCGAGGTGGTGGCCGGGCAGGGACAGCGCGCCCGGTCCGGCCGCACCGACGGCCTGGGCGAGGCCGGCGAGAACGGTGGGGCCGATGCCGCTGCCGATCTGCAAGGCGGTGGCCGTGACCGCCGAGGCGGTGCCGTGGGCCCGGTCCGGCACGTCGCGCAGGCCGGTGACGGTCATCGCGGGGAACGCCAGGCCCTGCCCGACGCCGGTGACGACCAGCCCCACCAGGACCGGCCCGGCGTAGGGGCTGTGCTCCCCCGCCAGGCACCAGACCAGCACGCCGCCGGCGGTGAGCAGGAGGCCCACCACCAGGACCGGACGCGGTCCGCGGGTGCGCATCAGCCGTCCGGAGACCAGCGCGGCCCCGGCGACGGCCAGGCTGACCGGAAGGACCGCGAGCCCGGAGGCGGCCGGTGACATGCCGCGCACCTGCTGGAGGTGGAGCGGCAGCAGGAACAGCGTGCCGGTGACGCAGAAGTAGAAGGCCCCGGCCACCACGGCCGCGGTCCGCACGCCGCGCGTGCGCAGCAGGTCCCGGTCCAGCAGGACCGCGTCCCCGCGGCGGGTGCGGCCTCGCCGCCACCACAGCCATCCGGTGGCGGCGGCGCCCGCCGCTGTCACAGCCGCGAGCGGGCCGCCGCCGGGGCGGGAGGCCAGGTCCGCGCCGAGGACGGTCAGGGTGATCGCCGCCACCAGCGCGCCGGCGCCCGTCAGGTCCAGCGGACCGCGGCGGTGCCGGGTGCCCGCCGGCAGCCACCGTGCGGCGGCCGCGGCGATGGCCACGGCCGCCAGTGCCTGGAGTGCGAACACCCAGCGCCAGCCGAGGGCGCTGGTGACCACGCCTCCGAGGACCAGGCCGGCGCCGTAGCAGCCCGCCTGCGCGGAGGAGAAGACGCCCAGCGCGCGCGAGCGCGCCGGCCCGTCGGCGTACACCGCGGTCAGCAGGGCGGTGGCGGCCGGCATGGTGACCGCCGCCCCCGCCCCCTGCAGCACCCGCCCCACCACGACCGCCCCGTACGCGGGCGCGGCGAACGCCAGCCCGGCGCCCGCCGCCAGCAGCGCCAGGCCCCCGACGAGGACCCGCCGGCGCCGCAGCCGGTCCGCCATCGCCCCGCCGCACAGCAGCAGCCCCGCGAACGCGAGCGCGTAGCCGGTCACCGCCCAGGACAGGTTCTGCGCCGAGGTGCCGAACCGCGCGCCCACCGAGGGCAGGGCGCTGTTGAGCACGGCGACGCCGCCGGCGTCCAGACCCGCCGCCGCGCTCAGCACGACCAGGGGCGCGAACCGGACGGGCACCGGGGCGACGGGAGAGGAGAGGGCGGCCGGGTCGGCGGCCGGCGGCGGGGAGGAAGGCGGCGACTGCGGTTCGCCGGGACGTGCGGGCACGGGCGGGCTCCAGGAACGAGGACGGGAACGAGGACCCGCGGACGCGCCGGTACGGCCGTCGCGGCGCCCTCGGCGGCCAGTCTGGGCCGGGGCCGCGCACCGCGACGAGACACCGCTCCGGGCAGGCCCCGCCGGGGGTGGCCCCGGCAGGGCTACCCCCGGCGGCGCGCGCGGCCCGATACTCGCCGTATGGCACCGTCAGCGGCACTCCCCGAACTGGCCCACTTCCTGCGCACCCGCCGGGCCCGGCTGACCCCGGAGGCCGCAGGCCTGCCCCGGAGCGCGGCCCGCAGGCTGAACGGACTGCGCAGGGCGGAGGTCGCCGCGCTCGCCGGCATCAGCCCCGAGTACTACACCCGGCTCGAACAGGGCCGCCAGCGCCGCCCGTCGCCCGATGTCCTGGACGCGCTCGCCACCGCCCTGCACCTGGACCCCGACGCCCGCCACCACCTCCACCGGCTCGCCGCCGGCACCCCCGGGCACCGGGCCGGGCCGGGCGCCACCGCGCTCCCGGCCGTCCCGGCGGCGACCCTGCGGCTGCTCGACTCGCTCACCCCGTGGCCCGCGCACGTGGTCACCCCCGTGCGGGACGTCCTCGCCTGGAACGACGCCGAGGCCTGGCTGCTCCTCGACTATGCCGAACTCCCGCCCGAACAGCGGAACTTCGCCTGGTTCGTGTTCTGCGACCCGCGGGCGCCCAGGCTCCTCACGGACTGGGAGAAGACGGCACGCGGCAACGTGCGCCGGCTGCGCCACGCGCTGGCCGCCGATCCGGGCGACGAGCGCGGCCACCGGCTCGTGGCCGACCTGACCGCGCGCAGCGGCCGGTTCGCCGCGTTCTGGGAGGAGCACGACGTCCGCGGACCGGCCACCGGCCGCCACGGGTTCCGCCACCCCCGGGCCGGACGGCTCGACCTGGACTACACCGCGTACGTCGTGCCCGGCGCCGACCGCCTCGAACTCGTGGTCCTGACCGCGGACGAGGGATCCCCGACCCACCAGGCGCTGCTGCGGGCCGCGGCGGAGCGCCGCCCCCGGCCGGACCCGGCCCCGTGACCGCGGCCGACCAACGGCCGCCCCTCGACGTCAGGGAAGCAACAGCCGCGTGCCCGGCGGCAGTTCACCCGCCCGGGCGGCGTCGCGCAGATGCGCCAGCAGGGTGGTGTGCAGTGCCTCCGCCGCGCGGGTGAGCGGCACTTCGTGGCCGTGCGCGACGGCGATGGTGCGGCCCAGCCCCGGTCCGGCGAAGGCCGTCACCGCGAGGCCGGAGCGGGCGGCCACCATACCGGGGACGACCGCGGGCCCGATCCCGGCCCGGACGAAGCCCAGCACCGCGTCCATCTCGCCGCCCTCCACCGCGAACTCCGGCTCGAACCCGGCCGCCCGGCAGGCCGCGAGCGCCGCCTCGCGCACGTCGTAGCCCTCCCGGAACATCACCAGCGGCCGGCCCTTCAGCTCCGCCACCCGGACCTTGCGCCGGGCCTGCCGCTCGGCCTCGACCAGCACCAGTTCCTCGTGCAGCAGTTCGGTCACCGCGAGCGCCGACGACTGCTCGCCGCTCGGCCGGGTGATGATCAGCGCGAGGTCCAGCTCCCCCGCCGCCAGCCAGCCGACCAGGTCGCGCGAGCCGCCCTCGCGGACCGCCAGAGACACCCCCGGGTAGCGGCCCCGGAACACCCGCAGCACGTCCGGCACCAGGCTGGTGCACAGGCTCGGCGGCGCGCCCAGCCGGACCCGGCCACGGCGCAGCTGCACCGTCTCCTGCACCGCCAGCCGGGCGCTCTCGGTGTCCGCGAGGATGCGCCGGGCCAACGGCAGCAGGGCGTCCCCGGCGTCGGTGAGCGCGATGTTCCCCCGGGTGCGGTGGAACAGCTGGGCACCCAACTCCCGTTCCAGCGAACGGATCTGCTGGGACAGGGACGGCTGGGCGACGTGCGCCGCCTCGGCCGCCCGGGTGAAGTGCCGGGTCTCGGCCACGGCCAGGAAGTAGCGGAGTTGCTGGAGCTGCACCCGGCCAGGATAGGACGCATCGATAGTCATCGCCTATCGTCATGAGCCGCAGCAGGTCTTGGACGCACCCTGACACCCCTCCCTACCGTTGCTGCCATGACAACCGCGACACGGACGGGCCGGCATCCGTCCACCCTGGCGACCCTGTGGCGGTCGACCGTCGGCAAGAAGGCGGTCATGGCCGTCACCGGACTGGCCATGCTGCTGTACCTGGTCGCGCACATGCTGGGGAACCTCAAGGTGTTCGCCGGCCCGGAGGACATCAACGGCTACGCGGCCTGGCTGCGCACCATCGGCCGGCCCTTCCTGGGCCACGAGTGGTTCCTGTGGATCGCCCGGGCCGGCCTGCTGGCCGCCGTGGTGCTGCACGGCGTCTCCGCGTACCAGCTCAGCCGGCGCGACCTCGCCGCCCGCCCGAGCAAGTACGCGCACCGGCGCCGCCGGGCGAGCTACGCGACCAGGACCATGCGCTGGGGCGGGGTGATCCTGGCGCTGTTCATCGTCTGGCACATCCTCGACCTCACCACGCTGACCGTGAACCCGGGCACCGATCACAGCCAGACGTACCAGAACATCGTGGCCTCCTTCGGCCGCTGGTACGTCGACGTGTTCTACGTCCTCGCGATGCTCGCCGTCGGCCTGCACATCCGGCACGGGTTCTGGAGCGCCGCGCAGACCCTCGGTGCCAACAACGCCCGCCGGGACCGGGCGCTCAAGCTGACCGCCAACGGCCTGGCGCTGGTGCTGACGGCCGGCTTCCTGTCCGTCCCCGTGGCCGTGATGACCGGAGTGGTGAAGTGAGCAGCACGTACCTCGACTACACCGTCGGCGCGGCGGTCGCCGACACCAAGGCGCCGGAAGGGCCGATCGAACAGCGCTGGGACCAAAGGCGGTTCGACGCCAAGCTCGTCAACCCGGCCAACCGGCGCAAGCACACCGTGATCGTGGTCGGCACCGGTCTGGCCGGCGGCGCGGCCGGCGCCACCCTGGCCGAACAGGGCTACCACGTGGTCCAGTTCTGCTTCCAGGACTCCCCCCGGCGGGCCCACTCGATCGCCGCCCAGGGCGGCATCAACGCCGCCAAGAACTACCGCAACGACGGCGACTCGATCCGCCGGCTGTTCTACGACACCGTCAAGGGCGGGGACTTCCGCGCCCGCGAGTCCAACGTGCACCGGCTGGCCCAGGTGTCGGTGGAGATCATCGACCAGTGCGTGGCCCAGGGCGTCCCCTTCGCCCGCGAGTACGGCGGCCTGCTGGACACCCGGTCCTTCGGCGGCGTGCAGGTCTCCCGGACCTTCTACGCCCGCGGCCAGACCGGCCAGCAGCTGCTGCTCGGCGCCTACCAGGCGCTCTCCCGGCAGATCGCCGCCGGGAACGTGGAGTTGCACCCGCGCACCGAGATGCTGGACCTGCTGGTGGTCGACGGCCGGGCCCGCGGCATCGTCGCCCGCGACCTGGTCACCGGTGAGATCCGCTCGTACACCGCGGACGCCGTGGTCCTCGCCAGCGGCGGCTACGGCAACGTGTTCTACCTCTCCACCAACGCCAAGAACTCCAACGCCACCGCGATCTGGCGGGCGCACCGGCGCGGCGCCTACTTCGCCAACCCGTGCTTCACCCAGATCCACCCGACCTGCATCCCGCGCTCGGGCGACCACCAGTCCAAGCTCACCCTGATGAGCGAGTCGCTGCGCAACGACGGCCGGATCTGGGTGCCCAAGGCGAAGGGCGACGACCGGCCGCCGGGGCGGATCCCGGAGGACGAGCGGGACTACTACCTGGAGCGGATCTACCCCTCCTTCGGCAACCTGGTCCCGCGCGACATCGCCTCCCGGGCCGCCAAGAACGTCTGCGACGAGGGCCGCGGCGTCGGCCCCGGCGGCCAGGGCGTCTACCTGGACTTCGCCGACGCGATCCGCCGGATGGGCCGCGAGGCCGTCGAGGCCAAGTACGGCAACCTCTTCGAGATGTACGAGCGGATCACCGCCGAGGACCCGTACCGGGTGCCGATGCGGATCTACCCGGCGATCCACTACACGATGGGCGGGCTCTGGGTCGACTACGACCTCCAGACCACCGTCCCGGGCCTGTTCGCGATCGGCGAGGCCAACTTCTCCGACCACGGCGCCAACCGGCTGGGTGCCAGCGCGCTGATGCAGGGCCTGGCCGACGGCTACTTCGTGCTGCCCCCCACCGTCAACGACTACCTGGCCCGTCACCCGCTGCCCGCGGTGCCCGCGGACCACCCGGTGCTCGCCGAGGTGGAGGCCGAGGTCGAGGACCGGCTCAACCTGATCCTCGCGGTGGACGGCGACCGCACCCCGGACTCGTTCCACCGCGAGCTCGGCGAACTGCTCTGGGACGAGTGCGGGATGGCCCGCGACGCGGCCGGGCTCACCCGGGCGCTGGAGCGCATCCCCCTGCTGCGCGAGGAGTTCTGGCGCCGGATCAAGGTGCCCGGCACCGGCCAGGAGTTCAACCAGTCACTGGAGAAGGCCAACCGGCTGGTCGACTACTTCGAGCTGGCCGAGCTGATGTGCCTGGACGCGCTGCACCGCGCCGAGTCCTGCGGCGGCCACTTCCGCACCGAGAGCCAGACCCCCGACGGCGAGGCCGCCCGCCGCGACGAGGAGTTCTCCTACGCCGCCGCCTGGGAGTTCACCGGCACCGGCGCGGCCCCCGTCCTCCACCGCGAGGACCTCGGCTTCGAACACGTCCACCCCACCCAGCGGAGCTACGCATGAACCTCACCCTGCGCATCTGGCGCCAGGCGGGCCCGGACGCACCCGGCTCGATGACCACCTACCAGGTCGGCGGGATCAGCCCGGACATGTCCTTCCTGGAGATGCTGGACACCCTCAACGAGGAGCTGATCACCCGCGGCGACCAGCCCGTCGCCTTCGACCACGACTGCCGCGAGGGCATCTGCGGCGCCTGCGGCATGGTCATCAACGGCCAGGCCCACGGCCCCGAGCGGACCACCACCTGCCAGCTGCACATGCGGCACTTCGAGGACGGCGACACCATCGACGTCGAGCCCTGGCGGGCGGCGGCCTTCCCGGTGGTCAAGGACCTGGTGGTGGACCGCTCGGCCTTCGACCGGATCATCGGCTCCGGCGGCTTCATCACCGCCCCCACCGGCAGCGCCCCCGAGGCGCACGCCACGCCCGTCCCCAAGGAGGTCGCCGACACCGCGTTCGAGCACGCCGAGTGCATCGGCTGCGGCGCCTGCGTGGCGGCCTGCCCCAACGGCTCGGCGATGCTCTTCACCTCCGCCAAGGTGGTGCACCTCAACGTGCTGCCGCAGGGCGCGCCCGAACGCGCCGCCCGGGTGCGGAACATGGTCTCGGCGATGGACGCCGAGGGCTTCGGCGGCTGCACCAACACCGGCGAGTGCGCCACCGCCTGCCCCAAGGGCATCCCGCTGCCCAGCATCGCGGCGATGAACCGGGAGTTCCTGCGGGCCGCCCGCGGCTGACGGCTCCCCACGGACGGTCGGCCCCCTCGCTCCGGGGCTCGGGGGTGGGGGGCGGCCCCGGTGTGCGGGGGGGCGCCCGGCC
>NZ_JBHUAF010000430.1:0-7069 GCF_042789895.1 Kitasatospora sp. NPDC056783 | reverse complement strand
GAGCGGCACCTCCAGCTGCGCCGCCAGGTCCGCCACCAGGGCGTCCAGCCAGCCCCGGATCGTGCCCGGGTCGAACAGGTCGGCGTCGTACTCGGCCTGGCCCGCGTAGCCGTCGGCGTCCGGGGTGAGGCCGAACGAGCAGTCGGCGCGGGTGGAGTGGCCGGGGAGGTCCTCGACCTCGGCGGTCAGGCCGGGCAGGTCGAGGGCGATGGGCGGGGTGCTCTGGACGGCGAGCATGATCTGCGGGTACGAGGCGGGCAGGTGGACGCCGCGTTCGCGCAGCGGGTCGAGCAGCATCCGGAACGGGGTCACCCCGTGGTCGAGGGCGGAGGCGATCGTCTCGGCGGCGGTGTCCACCAGTTCCCCGAACCCGCCGTCGCTCCCGGTCGGCACCAGGATCGGCAGGCCGTTGGTGAGCAGGCCGACCACCCTCTCGTCGGCCGGCCGGGTCCGGTTGGCGTTGGAGAGCAGGATCAGCACCCGCGGCGCCCCGCCGAGCGAGCCGAGCAGGCGGGCGAGCGCGGCCAGCAGGACGGCGGAGGCGGTGGTGGAGCGCGCGGCGGCGTACCGTCCGACCGCCTCGGCCACCGGCGCCGGGACACGGAACCCGACGGTCCCGCCGCGCCCGGAGCGGTGCTCGGGGCGCGGCCGGTCGGTGGGCAGGTCCACCGAGAGCGGGGCGCCGCCGAGCACCTCGGCCCAGTGGTCGGCGCACGCCGCGACGGTGGCCCGGGTGACCACCGTCCGCTCCCAGCAGGCGTGGTCGGTCATCCGGCCGGGGTCCTCGGGCAGCGGCCCGCCGGTGCGGTAGAGCGCGCCCAGGTCGTCCAGCACGGTGGCCAGTGACCAGCCGTCGATCGCGATGTGGTGGAAGGTCAGCAGCAGCGCCCACTCCCGCTCCGCCGTCCGCAGCAGCCGGGCGCGCAGCAGCGGCGGTGCGGCGAGGTCGAAGGGGCGGCGGATCTCGGCGTCGGTGGCCTCGGCGAGCGCCGCCGCCCGCCCGGCGGGGCCGAGCGCCCGGAGGTCCTCGACCGGGAGCCGGGCCGGGGTGTTCGGCAGCACCTGCTGGAGCACCCCGAGCGCGGTGTCCAGGAACCGGGTCCGCAGGCTCTCGTGGCGCTCGGTCAGCGCCGTCAGGGCGTCCGCCAGCCGTTCGGGCTCCAGCGGTCCGCGCAGGGTGATCCGCTGGATGATGTTCCACACCGCCGGGTCGGCCGACCCGGCGTGGGCGCCGTGCATCCGGTGCTGCGCCACCCCGGCCGGCGCGGCGGCCAGGGCGGTCCCGGCGCCGGTCAGGGTGGACAGCAGCCGCTCGCGGTGGGCCCGGACCAGACCGGTGACCTCCTCGTCCATCGCCCCCGCCGGGGCCAGGTAGCCGAGCCGCTCGCCGGTGGTGCGCAGCACGATCTCGCGTTCGTCGAGCAGTTCGAGGAGCCGGGCCCACTCCTTCTCGGCCGTGCTCACAGGGTGCCCTCCTCGTAGGCCGGGGCCTGCTCGACGGCGGGCCGGTGGGCGGCCATCGCGCGGATGGTCGGGCGGCGGAAGAAGTCCAGCACGCCGATGCGCAGCCCGGTGGCCTCGCGGACCCGGTTCAGCAGCCGGGTGGCGGCCAGCGAGTGCCCGCCCAGGTCGAAGAAGGAGGTCTCCACCCCGGCGGGGCGGCCGAGTTCCTCCTCCCAGAGCCGTTGCACGGTGTGCTCCAGGTCGGTGGCCGGCGCGGCCTCGGGCCGGTCGGCGCCGAGCGGCCGGGGCTCGGGCAGGGCGGCGGTGTCCAGCTTGCCGTTGGTGTTGAACGGCAGGGTTTCGACGGTGGCCCAGAGGGCGGGCACCAGGTAGTCGGGCAGCAGGTCGGCCAACTGGTCGGCGATCCGGGGCAGTTCGCCGGCCGGGCAGCCGACGTACCCGGCGAGCGCCGTGCCCGCCGCGGTCCGGTGCGCCGTCACCACCGCCGAGGAGACCCCGGGGATGCCGCGCAGCACGGTCTCGATCTCGCCCGGTTCGACCCGGTAGCCGCGGATCTTGACCTGACGGTCGGCCCGGCCGAGGTACTCCAGCAGGCCGTCCGGCCGCCACCGGCCGAGGTCGCCGGTACGGTAGCGGCGGCCGTCGGGGGTGTCGACGAAGCGGGCGGCGGTCTCCTGCTCGCGGTCGAGGTAGCCGATGCCGACCTGGACGCCCAGCGCGTGGATCTCGCCGACCGCGCCCGGCGGCACCCGGCGTCCGGCGGGGTCCAGCAGGACGATCCGGACGCCCACCCCCGGGCGGCCGACGGGGGCGTGCTCGGGGCCGTCCGGGTCGACCTCGCAGACCGTCAGGCCGTGGGTCTCGGTCGGGCCGTACTCGTTGACCAGCCGGCAGCCGGGGTTGCGGTGCAGGAAGGCCCGCAGGCCAGGGGTGACCAGCACCTGCTCGCCGCCGGAGATCATCTCCCGCAGGTGCGGCACCGGCTCCTCGCCGAGGGCGTCGGCGAGCGCGGCCAGCGGCGTGTACGGCAGGTAGACCCGTTCGGTCCGGGTGGCCCGGACCACGGCGGCCAGCGCCGTGACGTCGTAGCGGGTCTCCTCGTCGATCAGCAGCAGGGTGCCGCCGCCGCCGAGCGTGGTGAGGACCTCCTGGATGCTGACGTCGAATCCGCAGGAGGCGTACTGGAGGGTCCGGGCGGCGGGGTGGGCGGCGATGTTCCAGGCCGCGAGGTGGGCCACGCCCAGGGAGTGCATCAGCACGCCCTTGGGACGGCCGGTGGACCCGGAGGTGTACAGCAGGTACCCGGGTGCCCGCGGCGAGGGGACGGGCAGCGGGGGCAGCTCGGCCGGCCCGGCGGGCGGGGCGCCGCCGGTGAGCACGGTGGGGACGGTCAGGCCGAGGGCCGCCGGGGCGTCGTCCGAGGCGGTGACCAGTACGGCGGGCCGGGCGTCCTCGACGATCAGCCGGCAGCGCTCCGGGCCCTGGAGCAGGTCGATCGGCAGGTGGACGGCGCCGAGGCGCAGGGCGGCCAGCATGGCGGCCACCTGGTCCACCGAGCGGGGCAGCAGCACGCCCACCCGGTCGCCCTCGCGGACGCCGGCGGCCAGCAGCCGGCCGGCCAGGTCCTCGACCCGGGCCAGCAGCGTCCGGTAGTCCGTCTCGGTGCCGTCGGCGGCGACCACCGCGGCCTGCCCGGGGCGCTCGGCCGCGGTCGCCGCGATGGTGGCCAGCGGGTGCGGCGGGTCCTGGACGGCCTCCGGTCCGCACTCCAGCGCGGTGGAGCGGACCCGGCCCAGCGCCTCGGCGAAGTCCGGCTCGCCGGACAGGTCCAGGCGCAGGGCCAGGGTGTTGACGAAGAACCCGACCAGGTCCTCGGTGCCCTCGGCCCGGTTGGCCACCGGGGTGCCCAGCACGATCTCGTCCTGGCCGGCGTGGCGCTGGAGGACGCCGGCGAAGGCGGTCAGCAGCACCATGAACAGGGTCGAGCGCTGGGACCTCGCCAACTCGCGCAGACCGTCGGCGAGTTCGGCGGGCAGGTGGTGGACGAAGGCGCGGCCCCGGCCGTCCGGCACCGCCGGACGCGGCCGGTCGGTGGGCAGCGCCAGCACCGGCAGGTCGCCGCCGCCGAACACCTTGCGCCAGTGGGCGAGGCTCTCCTCGTAGGCGCCGGCGGCCACCCGGGCCCGCTCCCGGGCGGCCTCGGCGGCCGGAGTGGTGGTGAGCAGCGGCAGCCGGGCGGGCCGGCCCTCGCGGGCGGCCGGGTACAGCTCGCCCAGCTCCCGGGTGATCACCACGGTGGACAGGGTGTCGATCACGATGTGGTGCATCGACAGGACCAGGACGTGCCGGTCGGCGGCCCGCTCCAGCAGCAGTGCCCGGAACAGCGGGCCCTCGGCCAGGTCGAAGCGGTGCGCGCCCTCGGCGGCGACCAGGTCGGCGACGGCGTCGGGTGAGGCCGCGTCGGCCGTGACGTGCCGCAGCACCGGGCCGGTGGGCGGTGCCAGCACCTGCTGGAACGGTTCGCCGTCCTGTTCCCGGAAGACGCTGCGCAGCGCGACATGGCGTTCGACCAGCAGGCGCAGCGCGCCGTCCAGCGCCCGCGCGTCGAGCGGACCGTCCAGGGCGATCGCCTTGACCTCGTTGTACTGGCCGCCGTCCGGCAGCATCCGGTGCAGGAACCACATCCGCTGCTGGGCGTAGGACAGCGGGGCGCCGCGCAGGGTGTCCCGGCGCAGGACGTCGAGCTGCGGCAGACCGGACGCGACCTGCTCGGGGGAGAGCCCGAAGTCCACGAAGGCGGCGATCTCGTCGGCGCCGGCGGCCCGCAGCTCGGACAGCACCCCCCGGACGCTCTCCGGGGTGCCGATCAGCGCGCGGGAGGCGCAGTACCGCTCGTACGCGCGCTCCAGCACGAACTCCAGGTCCTCCTCGCGGGCGTTCTCGTAGTCGAGGGTCAGGCCCAGGCTGTTGGCCATCTGCCCGAACAGCGAGAGCGAGGAGCGCAGGTAGTGGCAGAACGGGCGGTAGGCCTGCTCGCGCGCGGTGGCCAGGTCGGTGCCCAGGTAGGTGTGGACCAGCACGACCACCCGGCCCGCCTCCGGGTCGAGGCCGTGCTCGGCCCGGGTGCGCCGGTAGAGGGCGACGTTCTCGGCCAGCTGCGCGACGTCCTGGGTCATCAGGTTGGTGATGACGCCGAGGTCGTGCCGGGCCGCCTCGCGGAAGCTGTCCGGGTTGCCGACGATCGCGGTGAACATCGGCGGCAGTTCCTGGAGCGGGCGCGGGTGCAGGCTCACCTCGATCGGCTCGCCGTTGCCGTTGCGGCCCCGGTACGGCTCGCCGCGCCACAGCGCCCGGACGGTGTCGACCTGCCGGTGCATCAGCTCCTTGTGGCTGCCGTAGTGCTCGGGGAAGAACAGGAAGTCGTTGGGGTGCCAGCCGCTGGCGAAGCCCAGGCCGACCCGGCCGCCGGAGAGGTTGTCGACCACCGACCACTCCTCGGCGACCCGCACCGGGTGGTGCAGCGGCAGCACCGCGCAGCCCGCGTTCAGCCGGATCCGGCTGGTCTCCCGGGCCAGGGCGGCGGCGAGCACCGAGGGGTTGGGGAAGATGCCGCCGAAGGAGTGGAAGTGGCGTTCGGGCAGCCAGACGGAGTGGAAGTCGTGCCGGTCGGCGAAGCGGGCGCTCTCCAGGACGATCCGGTACTTCTCGTCCTCCGGGGAGTCCAGGGGGTAGTCGCCGAAGAAGTAGAGGCTGAAGTCCACCGGACGCCGGGGGTCGCGGACCGGCTGGTACGTGGTCGGGACGGCATCGGTACGGGCCGTCCCGACGGGTGCCGGCGGTGCGGCGGCGGCCCGGGCGGCGGGCGGCCGGACGCCGGGCGAGGCCGGGAAGAAGCCGCCGCGCCGCAGGTCGCGCAGCGACTCGCGGACCGCGTCGATCACGAACTCCACGTCGCCGTCGGTGTGGGCGGTGGAGAGGAAGAAGTTGCGCCACTCCCACACGTAGACCCCGCGGGTCAGCAGGTGCGGGAAGAGCAGTTCCATGTCGGCCCGGGGCTCGAAGCGGAAGAGCGAGCCGAAGTGGGCCAGGCGCAGCGGGAACTCCTCCTCCTCGAAGAACGCGTTCAGGGTGGCCGCCAGCTCGTCGGTGCGGGCGTTCAGCCGCTCCTGGAGGCCGGGGCCGGCGGCCTTGAGGTGGCGCAGCACCGCGCCCGCGGCGGTCATCGCCAGCGGGTGCTGGATGTAGGTGCCGCCGAAGAAGGTGGTGTCCTTGGGCGGGTAGCTGTCGTCCCCGTAGTCCCAGTGCCCGCCGTCGATCCCGTCCAGGATGTCGGCCCGCCCGGCGATCGCGCCGATCGGGTAGCCGCCGCCGAGCACCTTGCCGTAGGTGGACACGTCCGGGGTGACGCCCCAGAAGCCCTCGGCGCCGCGCAGGTGGGGGCGGAAGCCGGTGAGCATCTGGTCGAAGACCAGCACGATGCCGAGCCGGGTGGTCAGTTCGCGCAGCGAGCGGACGAAGTCGACGGGCCGGCGCCCCGGGTGGCGGCTCTGCACCGGCTCCACCAGGACGGCGGCGATCCGGTCGCCGTGCTCCTCGATGACCTTGAGGCTCTCCGGATCGCCGTACCGCAGCACCAGCAGGTCCGCGACCGCGCTGCGGGGGATGCCGATGGACACCGGGACGGTCTCCCGGTCGGCGCCGTGGCCCAGCGTCCGGCCCAGGGTGTGGTCGAAGTGGCCGTGGTAGGAGCCCTCGAACATGACGATCTTGTCCCGGCCGGTGTGCGCCCGGGCCAGCCGGATCGCCCCGGCGTTCGCCTCGGTGCCGGAGTTGGCGAACGCGACCCGCTCGGTGCCGGTCAGCTCGGCCAGCAGCTTGGCGGCCTCGCCGGTCTCCGGGCCGCGCGGGCCCAGTCGCAGCCCGGACGCCAGGTGCTCGCGGACGGCCTCGGAGACGAACTCCGGGTCGTGGCCGAAGAGCAGGACGCCGAAGCCCATGGTGATGTCGACGTACGGGTTGCCGTCGACGTCCTCCAGCCGGGAGCCCCGGGCACGGCGGGCGGCGAGCGGGTAGAGCATCTCCTTGGTGCCGGAGCGGAAGCCGACCACGGCGCGGCTGTCCGCGAGGGTGCGGCGGTGGCGGCGGGTGATCGCCTTGGAGGCGGTGGTGCGGGCGGTGAAGCGGGCGACCAGCTCGTCCACGTGGGCGCGCTGCCGGTCGGTCAGGCCGCCGGAGGCCATGCCGGACGCGCGGGAGACGGTCACCCGGGGGCCGTGCACCTGCGGGGCGGCGGGGGTCGTCGTCGTGGGCGCCTCGGCCACTGGTGTCGGGGTGACGGGGGCCGGGGCTGCGGGGGCCGGGGTGGTGAGGGGCGCCACGGCCGGGGGCAGCGGGGCGGGAACGGCCGCCGGGGGGAGCGCGGGCACGGCGGCGGTCCCGGCCAGCAGGCCGAGCTGGTCGCGCATCAGGTCGGAGAACTGGCCGAGCAGCGCGAGCTGGCGTTCGATCAGGCCGGTGCTGCCGTCGGCCACCTGCGGCAGCGGGGCGGGGGCCTGCGGGGCGGCCGGCGTGGGGAGCGCGGGGAGAGCGGGCCGGGGTGCCGGGG
>NZ_JBHUAF010000429.1:0-7110 GCF_042789895.1 Kitasatospora sp. NPDC056783 | reverse complement strand
GGATCTCGGTGGGGCCCTCCCGCGCGTCGTCCGGATCAGCCCTGCTCAGCCCTGCGGCCAGGCCTCGGCCAGCATCTTCCGGGTGTCCGCCAGCAGCTGCGGCAGCACCTTGGTGTGGCCGACCACCGGCATGAAGTTGGTGTCCCCGCCCCAGCGCGGCACCACGTGCTGGTGCAGGTGCGCCGCGATCCCGGCCCCGGCCGCCGCGCCCTGGTTCATCCCGATGTTGAACCCGTGCGCCCCGGAGGCCGCCCGCAGCGCCGTCATCGCCCTCTTGGTGAAGTCCGCCAGCTCGACCGTCTCGGCCTCGTCCAGGTCCGTGTAGTCGGCCACGTGCCGGTACGGGACCACCATCAGGTGCCCGCCGTTGTACGGGTACAGGTTCAGCACCGCGAACACCGCACCGCCCCGGGCGATGATCAGCCCGTCCTCGTCGCTCAGGGACGGGATCGAGCAGAACGGACAACCGTCGTCCGGAGCCGGACCGGTGGGCTTGTTCTCACCCTGGATGTAGGCCATCCGATGAGGGGTCCACAGGCGGCGGAATCCGTCCGGCTCACCAACGCCCCGCTGAAGTTCCGGCTCAGTCGTCATGCTGATCAGCATATTCGCCCGGCGCTGCTTGCAAAGCCGCGTGGGGCAGACTCTTCGAGAGCCTGCCCCACGCGTGACGGTCCTGCTACCGGATCACACCTGGACGCGGTTCTTCACCGCGTCCACGATCTCGGCGACGGCGTCCGCGACCGGGACGCCGTTCTTCTGCTCGCCGTTGCGGTAGCGGAAGGAGACGGCACCCGCCTCGACGTCGTCGTTGCCCGCGATCAGCATGAACGGGACCTTGGTCTTCTGCGCGTTGCGGATCTTCTTCTGCATCCGGTCGTCCGAGGTGTCCACCTCGACCCGGATCCCGTGCTTCTTCAGCTCGGCCGCGACCTCCAGCAGGTACGGCACGTGCTCGTCGGTGATCGGGATGCCGGTCACCGTGACCGGGGCCAGCCACGGCGGCATGGCGCCGGCGTAGTGCTCCAGCAGCACCGCGAAGAAGCGCTCGATCGAACCGAACAGCGCGCGGTGGATCATGACCGGCCGCTGGCGCGAGCCGTCCGCCGCCGTGTACTCCAGGTCGAAGCGCTCGGGCAGGTTGAAGTCCAGCTGGATCGTGCTCATCTGCCAGGTCCGGCCGATGGCGTCTCGCGCCTGCACCGAGATCTTCGGGCCGTAGAAGGCCGCGCCACCCGGGTCCGGAACCAGCGGCAGGCCCTGCTTCTCGGCCACGCTCGCCAGGACGCGGGTGGCCTCCTCCCAGGTCTCGTCCGAGCCGACGAACTTCTCCGGGTCCTTGGTCGACAGCTCCAGGTAGAAGTCGGTCAGACCGTAGTCACGGAGGAGGTTGAGCACGAAGGTCAGCGTGGAGTCGAGCTCCTCCGCCATCTGCTCGCGGGTGCAGTAGATGTGCGCGTCGTCCTGCGTGAAGCCGCGGGCGCGGGTCAGGCCGTGGACCACGCCGGACTTCTCGTAGCGGTAGACCGTCCCGAACTCGAAGAGGCGCAACGGCAGTTCACGGTACGAGCGGCCGCGCGCGTCGAAGATCAGGTTGTGCATCGGGCAGTTCATCGGCTTGAGGTAGTAGTCCACGCCCTCGTCGAGCTGCATGGGCGGGTACATGCCGTCCGCGTACCAGTCCAGGTGGCCGCTCTTCTCGAAGAGCTTCCCCTTGGTGGCGTGCGGGGTGTAGACGAACTCGTAGCCCTCTTCCTCGTGCCGCTTGCGCGAGTAGTCCTCCATGGAGCGGCGGATGATGCCGCCCTTGGGGTGGAAGACGGCGAGGCCGGAGCCGATCTCCTCGGGGATGGAGAAGAGGTCGAGCTCGTTGCCGAGCTTGCGGTGGTCGCGCTTCTCGGCCTCGACGAGGAAGTCGAGGTGGGCCTTGAGCTCGTCCTTGGTCGGCCAGGCGGTGCCGTAGATGCGCTGCAGCATCGGGTTCTTCTCGCTGCCGCGCCAGTAGGCGGCCGCGTTGCGCATCAGCTTGAACGCCGGGATGTGGCGGGTGCTGGGCAGGTGCGGGCCGCGGCAGAGGTCGCCCCAGCACTGCTCGCCGGTCTTGGCGTCCAGGTTGTCGTAGATGGTGAGCTCGCCGGCGCCGACCTCGACGTCCGCGCCCTCGCCGGCGGTGGCGGCGGAGCCCTTGAGGCCGATCAGCTCCAGCTTGTACGGCTCGGCGGACAGCTCCTCGCGGGCGGACTCGTCGGTGACCACGCGGCGGGAGAACTTCTGGCCCCGCTTGATGATCTCCTGCATGCGCTTCTCGATGGCCTTGAGGTCATCGGGGTGGAAGGGCTTCTCGACGTCGAAGTCGTAGTAGAAGCCGTCCTTGACCGGCGGACCGATGCCGAGCTTGGCCTCCGGGTAGAGCTGCTGCACGGCCTGGGCCATGACGTGCGCGGTGGAGTGGCGCAGGATGTCGAGGCCGTCCTTGCTGTCGATCGCGACCGGCTCGACCTCCTCGCCGTCCTGGAGGACGTGGGCGAGGTCCTTGAGCCGGCCGCCGACGCGGGCGGCGATGATCGAGCGGTCGTCGGCGAAGAGCTCGGCGGCCGTGGTGCCCGTCGTCACCACGCGCTCTTCCCGATCGGGTTCGCGGCTGATGATTACCCGGACGTCCGTCACCGGTCTCTCCTGACGTGCTGGATTTCAGAGGACGCAACACTGCGCTGCGCGTGACGATGGTACCGAGAGCGCCGCCCCTACCGTCCACCTACGCCCCTTCTCCCCCTCTCTCCGTCTTCTCCCCGAGCGCTTTCAGCAGCCGTTCGCGGTCGCCTTCCTCCCAGCCGCAGAGCTCCAGTCCGTGCGGGCGGGTCAGCCGGCGGAAGCCGCCCTGCCGGTCCAGCCGGCCGGAGACCCGCACGGGCACGCCCGTGAGGTGGGCCTCGGCGGCGAGCCGGTAGTCGGGGTCGGGCAGGCGGAGCTTGAGCTCGCGGACCTCGGCGCCGGTCAGCACCCGCAGCCGGACCGAGCCCGGACCGGACGGGTCGGCGCGCTTGAGCCGGGTGACCACACCGATCACGGTGACGGGGACGGCGGGCTCGCCGCGTTCCAGCAGGTCGGCGGCCTCCGCCAGGGCGGGCAGGTCGCCGGGTGAGAAGTCGAGGTCGATCCGGCGGTCCCCGAAGCCGCCCGGCGTTCCGGCGGCGGGCGACCAGGCGACGCTGAGCCGGGCGGCCGTCGCGTCGCGCACCAGCTCCTCGACGGACCGGACGAGTTCCCGGCTGACCCCGGCCTGAACGGCGTTCCCGAAGGCCTCGGGCCCGTCGCTGACCCGGCGGTAGTCGACCGCGTCGCGCAGCGCCTCCAGGGCGCGGACCAGGGTGGTGACGGCGGCGCGGCCCTCGGGCGCGGGGGTGTGGGCGGTGAGGGTGGCGCCCTGTTCGACCAGCAGGACGCGGTCCAGGAGGTCTCCGGCGAGGCCGTCCAGCCGGGCGCCGAAGTAGCCGGCTCTGGTCCGGGCGGCCTTGGCGCCCGCGGCGAGCATCCCGCGTGCCGCCTGCCGGAGCCGTTCGGCCTCGTCCCAGGAGGCGGCCTCGGCCGGGCCGGACGTCTCGCGGTGCCAGCACAGTTCGTCGCCGGGGACCGCGAGGGCGAGCAGGATCGAGCGGGCGGAGGGCGTGCGGGAGCGGGAGAGCGCGGTGACGGCGTCGGCGAGGAGTTCGACGGCGTCGTCGAAGCCGCCCCCGGCCGGGACGAGCAGGCTGGTGCCGGGTTCGTCGTCGGGCGGGGTCCAGCGTCCGTACCGGGCGGCCGGGCCGCCGCGGCGGATCCAGCCGTGCCGGGCGAGCAGGGTGGCCAGCACGGCCGGGTCGACGGCGGCCGGGTCGGGCAGGGGGCGGGCCGGTTCGTCCGGTCCGGGCGGCGGTGTCATGGGTCCGGTTCCTCCCTGCCGGGGCCGGGCCGTCACGGGCTGCCGCCCGCGCCGACCCGGGCCATGATGTCGCAGAGCGCGCGGTCGTCGAAGACCTTGTCGGTGGGCACCCGGACGTTGGTGCGCCGCTGTCCGGTGACCGGGTGGCCGGCCAGGTTGACCCAGTAGCAGCAGTGCCGCAGCTCCAGGGCGTCCGCGCGGGCCCGCAGCCAGTGGTCGACGCGGCGTGGCAGCAGCATCACGACCAGGAGCCGCGGCACGGCGACCCGGGGGCGGGCGAGCTTGCGCAGGTGGTCGTTGTCCAGGGTGAAGCTGAAGAACGGCCCGGCCGGGTCTGGCGCGACCTGCTGGGTGGCCTTGAGCTGGATCTTGACGGTGACCTCGTCGTCCACCCGGTGCTCCCGGGAGCCGTGGCTGACGTGCCAGTCGATGCCGTTGTCCGGGAACGGCTGGGAGAGCGAGCAGCCCGCCGCCGCGGCGACCGCGTGCAGGTAACCGACCTGCAGGGTCTCCATGCAGGCGGTGACCGCGAGGTTCCCCCGGAGGACGGCCGCCGCCTCCTCGGGCTGCGGCTGGGTCAGTGCCATCGCCCCGTGGCCTCCCCCGGTTCCGGGCCCGCCGCACCGCGGCCGGGCCGGTCGATTCGAACGGGACAGTCATGGGCAGGATCCCCGGCCGGGCTTGCGCCAAACGGGTTGAAGCGGCGTCAGAACCGGGTATCACCCGGACGCAACGCTCGTCTGAGGGGCAGTCATGCAGCAGCACTGGTACACGGGCCCGCTCGCCTCCTTCGACACCGAGACGACCGGCGTGGACGTGGAGCACGACCGGATCGTCTCGGCCGCCCTGGTCGTCCAGCTCGCGCCGGGCGCACCGGCGCGGACCACCACCTGGCTCGCCGATCCGGGCGTGCCGATCCCGGACGGCGCCCGCGCGGTGCACGGCATCACCGACGAGCGGGTGCGCGCCCACGGCCGCCCGGCCGGCACGGTGGTGGCGGAGGTCACCGGCGCGCTGGCGGCCGAGGCACGGGCCGGGCATCCGGTGGTGGTGATGAACGCGCCGTACGATCTGACGCTGCTCGACCGGGAGTTGCGCCGCCATCACGGGCTGACGCTGGCCGCCGCGCTGGCGGCGGCCGGGCTGGTGGTGCTGGATCCGCGAGTGCTGGACAAACACGTGGACCGCTACCGCAAGGGCCGCCGGACGCTGACCGACCTGTGTGCCCATTACGGCGTGGAGCTGGCCGGGGCGCACGAGGCGGCGGCGGACGCGACGGCGGCGCTGGCGCTGACCCGGCGGATAGGGGCCCGCTATCCGGCGGCGCTCGGCGGGCTGACGGCGGCGGAGCTGCACCTGCGGCAGGCGGTCTGGCACGCCGCGCAGGCGCGCGGGCTGCAGAGCTGGTTCGACCGCTCGGGGACGCCGGAGCGGGTGGACCTGTCCTGGCCGCTGCGGCCGGCCCGGTGCGGCTGCGGGCGCCGGCTGGAGCCGGGGCACGGTTGCGAGGCGGCGGCGTAGCGGGGCGGCCCCGGCGTT
Source organism: Kitasatospora sp. NPDC056783 (assembly GCF_042789895.1). Taxonomy (NCBI): domain Bacteria; kingdom Bacillati; phylum Actinomycetota; class Actinomycetes; order Kitasatosporales; family Streptomycetaceae; genus Kitasatospora; species Kitasatospora sp. NPDC056783. The sequence continues at coordinate 1,652 of NZ_JBHUAF010000429.1, read as the reverse complement.
CCGGCCCCGAACACGCCGCAGGCCCTGACCGGATTCCTGGTCAGGGCCTGCGTGCTGTCCGGGTGGGCGATACTGGGATCGAACCAGTGACCCCTTCGGTGTGAACGAAGTGCTCTCCCGCTGAGCTAATCGCCCGGGCAACGAGATGAACTCTAGCACCATTCAGGGCCGGTCGTACAACTCGGCCGTTCGGGAGCGGCACCGCCTTCGCGGAACTCGCGCTCCATGCGGAAGGTGACTGTGCCTCAGCCGATTACCGACGACCCTTCAGGCTGATTCCGGAAATACATGTGAGGCCCAGCCGATAATCGACTGGGCCTCACATATCACAATGCATTCCGGTGGGCGATACTGGGATCGAACCAGTGACCCCTTCGGTGTGAACGAAGTGCTCTCCCGCTGAGCTAATCGCCCGGGTGCAGAGAAAACATTACCGCATCCCGGGAGGTGCTCCGACCACCCTCCCGGTCGGCGGCGCGTCACCCGGGCGGCTCAGCCGCCGTCCGGCCGGCCACCCGCCGGCGGCGACACCCGGGGAACGAGGGCCCGGCGTGGCCCGCGCCGGGCCCTCCCGGACCGCGATCCCCGTGGTCATCTCCCCCGGCGCGGGGGCCCGGGCCGCCGGGGTCCTCCGCGGCCGGGCGGCCGGGACGACCGGTCCGGGCGCGACGACGGCGCGGCGGCCGGGACGACCGCCGACCGCCGGGCCCGGCGTGGCGCCCGCGGGCGGCGGCCGGGACCGGGGCCCGCGGACCGATCACCCGACCGCCGTCAACGGACGCGTCAGCCGCCACGCCGGATTCACCCGTTCCCGTGTTCCCGGCCGCCTTGTCGTTTCGCACAGTCCCGCCGGGAAACTAACCAAGAAGCGCCCGGGTAATGCCGGGCCGGCCACCGCGAGGCGATTCCGCAATGCGCCGTAAGGGGTACGACTCGCGCCCGAATCGGGACAGAGGGGTTTACATCGGTCTTGGGGGTGGGATGGTCCGTTCGCCGACGTGCGATTCCCCGAGCGCACACTGAGCGAAAGGCCATGGCGCTTATGAACACCACGGTCAGCTGCGAGCTGCACCTGCGCCTCATCGTGTCCAGCGAGTCCTCACTGCCCGTCCCCGCGGGCCTGCGCTACGACACCGCCGACCCCTACGCCGTGCACGCCACGTTCCACACGGGCGCCGACGAGACCGTGGAGTGGGTGTTCGCCCGAGATCTCCTCGCGGAGGGGCTGCACCGACCCACCGGTACCGGCGACGTCCGGGTGTGGCCGTCCCGCAGCCACGGGCAAGGGGTGGTCTGCATCGCCCTGAGCTCTCCGGAAGGAGAAGCCCTGCTGGAGGCCCCGGCCCGGGCGCTTGAGTCGTTCCTCAAGCGGACGGACGCCGCGGTGCCCCCCGGCACCGAACACCGTCACTTCGACCTCGACCGGGAGCTGTCCCACATCCTCGCCGAAAGCTGATCCAGACCGGAGGCGGTCACGCCCCGCCGACGGCGGGGCCTTACCCCCTGCCGTCATCGCAGCCGTCCTACTCGGGGGCACGGCAGCGGACTCAGCCGCGCACGGCGCGGTCTCGGGGCCGGTGGGCGGTCCGTTCCCACCGGAGCGGGTCCACAGCACCACAGGCGCCCGGCACCGAGGCCGGCCACCCGATCGG
>NZ_JBHUAF010000428.1:0-7113 GCF_042789895.1 Kitasatospora sp. NPDC056783 | reverse complement strand
GTCCGGACCTGCCGGACTGCGCACCAGGGTCGGTCGGCCCGAGGCTGGACACCGAGCCCGGTGACGGCGGACCACCGACCGGTGCGATCCTCCGCCGCCGTCGAGTCGAGGAGGAGACATGGCCGACCGGTCTGAGGGCAAGGGCCGCATCGTGGTCGGGGTGGACGGCTCGGAGTCGTCCGAGCGGGCACTGCGCTGGGCGGTGCGCCAGGCGGAGCTCACCGGCAGCGCGGTGGTGGCGGTGATCGCCTGGGAGTACCCGACGTACCACGGGGCGCGCGGCTGGTTCCCCCCGGCGGCCACCGACGAGGGGGTGCTGGAGGGCCGGGCACGGCAGGAGGCCGCCCGGGCCGTCGAGCGGGCGGTGGGAGGGACGCCGCCGGTCGAGGTGCGCACCGAGGTGCGCTACGGCACCCCGGCCGGGGCCCTGGTCGAGGCGGCCCGGGGAGCGGAACTGCTGGTCGTCGGCAGCCGTGGCCTGGGCGGCTTCTCGGGGATGCTGCTGGGCTCGGTGGCCCAGCACTGCACCCGGCACGCCACCGTCCCGGTCGTGGTGGTCCGGGACGAGGAGAAGTGAGCGGACCGCCGCCGGGCGCCGCCGTCAGGCGAACAGGACGGTGGACGGCGCCGGGACGGCCAGCGAGCCCGCCGGTCGGGGGACGCCCGTGCCGTCCAGGTCGAACCAGGTGACGTCGCCCGAGCGCTTGTTCGCCACGTACAGCCGGGTGCCCGAGGGGTCCAGCACCAGGTCGCGCGGCCCGTGGCCGCCGCACGGCACCGAGGTGACGACGTGGGCCCGCTCGCCCGTCCCGTCGAGGGCGAGCACCACGATGCTGTCGGTGCCGCGCACCGCCGCCCAGAGGAACCGGCCGTCGGCGGAGACCACCGGCGCCGACGGGGAGACCGGGCCCTCGGCGCCGTCGGCCCCCTCGGTTCCGCCGGTGGGCAGCGGGACCTCGGCGACCGGTTCGAGCGCCCCGGCCGCCGCGTCCCAGCGGCAGACCGTCACGACGGGGCGCAGCTCGCCGAGCACGTAGACGTGGCGGCCGGAGGGGTGGAACGCCAGGTGCCGGGGGCCGGTGCCGGGCGGCAGCGCCGTCTCCGCGCGCACCGTCAGCGTGCCCGTCGCCGGGTCCAGGGCGCAGACCCGCACCGAGTCGGTGCCGAGGTCGACGCTGAGCACCCAGCGCCCCGACGGGTCGGGGAGCACCTGGTGGGCGTGCCCGGCGCGCTGGCGCTCCGGGTGCGGCCCGCTGCCCTCGTGGCGCAGCACCTGGCTCGGGGACCGCGGGGCGCCGTCGGCGGCGAGCGGCAGCACGCTGACGCTGCCGGAGCCGTAGTTGGCGGTCAGCAGGTGCCCCCCGGCGACGCTCAGGTGGGTGGGCTCGTCCCCGTCCACCGGCACCGGGTCGCCGAGCGGGCGGGGCACCGGGCCGGTGACGTCGTAGGCGGTGACCGCGCCCGGCGCCGTCTCGGAGACGGCGTAGAGCACCGGACCGCCGTCGGCCCGCCCGAGGGCGAGGTAGGACGGGTTGGCGGCGGAGACGGTGCCGGCGGCGGTGAGCGCCCCGGTGCGCGGATCCACGGACGCGACCACGATCCCGGGCCCGCCCGCCGAGGTGAACGACCCGATGAAGGCCCGCGCCACGTCCCTGTCCACCACTGCGACCTCCATCGCTCCGCCGGTACGCCGTCAGACGCTAGCAGCCGGCCCCCCGGCGGCCCCGGCAGGGGCACGCGGGCGGGGGAGCGGCGGCGCCCGCGCGTTTTTCACTGGAAAGCACCGCTGCCGGAGCGGCCGGATCGCGCGGCGGCGCCATTGCCGGGAACGTGGGAGCCGTCGGCCGCGCGGCCGGTCACCGGCCGCCGGGGCGGGCGCCGCATCGATCCGTACTGCTGTCGCGGTGGTGCGAGGGCAGGAAGGACCGGCCGGTGAAGGCCTTCGTGATGAGGGAGATCGGGCGGGGGCGTTCGAGGTGTCGGACAAGAAGCTGGAGGACGTCGTGAAGGTGATGATCACCTTCTAGCGGCTCCATCCGAGCGGCTCCCCTCCGAGCGGCTCCCCTTCGGCGCTGAGGAAACGAGGCGGCATGCACGATCCCGATCCACCGTTCCGGCCGGTCCGCCGACGGCAGGGCTACCCGCCGCTGGAGGACCTCGGCCTGATCGGCAACGGCACGACCGCCGCCCTGGTCGGCCTGGACGGCGCCATCCCGTGGATGTGCCTGCCCCGGTTCGACTCCGAGCCGCTGTTCTGCGGCCTGCTGGACCACGAGCGGGGAGGGCACTTCACCCTCGCGCCGGAGGACCTGGTGGAAGCCCGGCAGCGCTACGAGCCGGACACCGGCGTGCTGATCACCGAACTGCGCGGCCCCACCGGCCTGGTGCGGGTCACCGACGCCCTGACGGTGCGCTCCGGCGCCGACCTCACCGACGACGCGCCCGCCGACCGCGGCGAACTCGTCCGCTCCGCCGTGGTGCTGGACGGCACCGTCCGGCTGCGGGCGGAGCTGGAACCGCGCGGCGGCGCCCGGGTACAGGCCCTGTTCAGCGGACTGGAGGTGCGCCCGCACCGGCGCCCGGACCTGCGCCTCCACCTGCGCTCCGACCGCCCGCTGAGCGGCCTGCGCGGCACCCACGAACTGCGCCGGGGCGAACGCCTGGACCTGGTGCTGTCCTGGGGCCGCTTCCACCGGCACCACCGGTTCGACGCCGACGCGACCCTGAAGGGCACCGCCGAGGCCTGGCGCCGCTGGATGCGGCACTTCGACTACGCCGGCCCCGAGGAACCCCTGGTGCGGCGGGCCGCGATCACGCTCAAGCTCTGCGACGACTGGGCCAACGGCTCGCTGGTCGCGGCGCCCACCTCCTCGCTGCCCGCGCCGGTCGGCGGCGTCCGCAACTGGGACTACCGCTACAGCTGGATCCGGGACGCGGCGTTCGCCGTGTTCGCGCTGCGCCGGATCGGCTTCCGCGGCGAGGCCGACGCCTTCCTCGGCTGGGTCCTGGACGCCTTCGAGGCCAGCCGGCGGCCCCGGATCATGTACGGCCTGCGCGGCGGCCCGGTGCCGGACGAGATCGAGGACGGCGAGCTGGAGGGCTACCGGCGCTCCGCCCCGGTGCGCTGGGGCAACGGCGCCGCCGACCAGCGCCAGCACGACGTCTACGGCGAGATCCTGGACTGCGCGGACCAGTGGCTGAGGGCCGGCGGCGAGATCCAGCCCGGACTGTGGGCCGGCCTGGCGGGGCTGGCCGACTCCGCCGAGCTGGCCTGGCGGCAGCCGGACCAGGGGATCTGGGAAGTGCGCAGCGAGGGCCGGGTGTTCACCTACTCGGCCGCGCTCTGCCAGGTCGCCCTGGACCGGGCCGCGCAGATCGGCGACCGGCTCGGGCTGCCCACCGGGACCGACCGGTGGCGGGCCTCGGCCGAGCGGCTGCGCCGGCTCATCCTGGAGCAGTCCTGGGACGAGGACGCCCGGACCCTCAGTGCCCACCTGGACGGCGGCGGCACGCTGGACGCGAGCCTGCTGGCGCTCCCGCTGCGCCAGGTGGTGCCGGCCGGCCACCCCCGGATGGTGGCGACCGCGGCGGCCGTCGCCGAACGGCTGTCGGCGGGCGGCGGGCTGCTCTACCGCTACCTGCACGAGGAGTCCCCGGACGGCCTGCCCGGCGACGAGGGCGCCTTCGTGCTGTGCAGCTTCTGGCTGGTCGACAACCTGATCGGCCAGGGCCGGATCACCGAGGCCGAGGAGCTGTACACCTCGCTGTGCTCCCGGGCGAGCCCGCTGGGGCTGATGTCCGAACAGATCGACCCGTCCACAGGAGAGTTCATGGGCAACTTCCCCCAGGCGTTCAGCCACATCGGGATCATCGCCGGCGGCGTGAGCCTGGCCCGGGCGAAGGCGGGTGGGCGAGGATGATCGACCGACTCGCCGTCCTCGGCGCGACGGGCGACCTGACCGCCCGCTTCCTGCTGCCGGCGCTGGCCGCCCTGAGGGCGGCGGGGCAGGTCGGCGACCACCTGGAGGTGACCGCGGCCAGCCGGGAGGACTGGCCCGCCGAGCACTACCGGGAGTGGGCCGCCACCCAGCTGGAGCGGCACGGCGGCGACCACCCGGCGGAGGCCCGGGAGGCGGTGGTGGCCTCGCTGCGCTACCTGCGGGCCGATGTCACCAGCCCCGCCGACGTGGCCGCCGTGGTCGCCGGGGACGGTCCGGTGGCGGTCTACCTCGCGCTGCCGCCGGCCCTCTTCCCGTCCGTGATCACCGCGCTGCACGCGGCGGGCCTGCCGGCCGGCAGCCGGATCGTCCTGGAGAAGCCGTTCGGCGAGGACCTGGCCGGCGCGCAGCGGCTGAACGGGCTGCTCGCCGATCTGCTGCCGGAGCGGGCGGTGTTCCGGGTCGACCACTTCCTGGCCATGGCGACCGTCCAGAACGTGCTGGGCAGCCGGCTGGCGAACCGGGTGCTGGAGCCGATCTGGAACTCCACCCACATCGAGCGGGTGGACATCGTCTGGGACGAGACCCTGGCACTGGAGGGGCGGGCCGGGTACTACGACCACGTCGGCGCGCTCAAGGACATGGTGCAGAACCACCTGCTCCAGCTGCTCTGCCTGGTCGCCATGGAACCGCCGATCACCCTCGGCGAACGGGACCTGCGGGACCGGAAGGTGGACGTGCTGCGCTCCGTGCGGCCGCTGGCCGAGCGGGACGTGGTGCACCGCACCCGGCGGGCGCGCTACCTGCCCGGCCGGATCGGGGACCGGGAGGTGCCCGCCTACGTCGACGAGGAGGGGGTGGCGCCGAAGCGCCGCACCGAGACCTTCGCCGAGGTGGAACTGGAGCTGGACAGCTGGCGCTGGTCCGGGACGCTGTTCCGGCTGCGCAGCGGCAAGGCGCTCGGCACCGACCGCAAGGAGGTCGCGGTGCACTTCCGCCCGGTGCCCCACCTGCCGTTCGGCCACCACGGGGAGGCGCTGCCCAATGTGCTCCGCTTCGAGCTGGAGCCGGAGGGGCTGGTCCTGGACGTGACGGGCATCGGCGCCCGCGCCCACGAGCTGGCGCCGGTCTCGTTGACCGCGCGGATGGAACCGCAGGAGCTGCCCGCCTACGGCCGGCTGCTGCTGGACGTGCTGAACGGGGATCCGGCGCTGTCCATCCGGGGGGACGAGGCCGAGGAGGCGTGGCGGGTCCTGGAGCCGGTGCTCGCCGCCTGGGACCGGGACCTGGTGCCGCTGGAGGAGTATCCGGCGGGCTCGCAGGGGCCGCCGCCCCGGCAGCGGTAGGGGCGGCCGATGTCCCGTGCGACGGACCGCCCGTACGTGGTGGTGATGGGGGTGGCCGGCACCGGCAAGTCGACGGTGGCGCGGCTGCTCGCGCGGCGCCTCGCGGTCCCCTTCGCGGACGGGGACGACTTCCACCGGCCGGACTCCATCGCCCGGATGGCGGCCGGCATCCCGCTCGACGACGCCCGGCGCCAACCCTGGCTGCGGGCGATCGGGCGCTGGCTGTCCGACCGGGAGGCGGCGGGCACCGGCGGCGTGGTCACCTGCTCGGCGCTGAAGCGGCGTTACCGGGACACCCTGCGGGAGTCCGCTCCGGACGCCTTCTTCCTGCACCTGACGGGTGACCACGACCTGTTGGCGGAGCGGCTCGCCGAGCGCGCCGGCCACTTCATGCCGATCTCGCTGCTCGACTCGCAACTCGCCGCGCTGGAGGCACTGGAGCCGGGCGAGCGGGGCGCCGCGCTGGACGTGAACCCGGCTCCCGGGTCGATCGTCGACGCGGCGCTGGGGCTGCTGACGTCCGGGGGCTGATTCCACTCCTGTCGCTTTCCGGCACGGGAATCACAGCCGTCACAGGCGTCCGGGAAATCACTCGAACATTTCCGCGAATGCCTGTTCGACATGTTCGGAAGATGTGAACGTCACAGTTTCGGCCAAAGAAATTCTCATCTTCCCCGGGTGCTCCAGGCATGCTCAGGAGTCGCACCTGGGATTTTGTGGTTCCGATTACCTTGGAACTTGTGGGCGGTCGCTTTCCGTTCAATCGGAAGGGGTTGCGATCGGCTGACCCGGCGGTGAAGACTGTTGCGCGTTCGCCGTCCTGGCGTTCGTCGTTCGGGCGTTCGTATGGCGCGGATTGTGCACAAGGGGGAAGGGCATGCCGGGGACCGCAGCCACGTAGGTCGGGGCCGGGACAGTGGCCGGTCGGCGGGGGTCGGGATGCTGTCCGGCCGCACGGGCGGGGTAAGCGTTTTCAGCCGTTCGCCGGTCACCGTGCGGCGTTCCAGGACCCGCCGAAGTTCGAGCGGCGTGGAATTCCGGTCGCATTCGCACCGTCCGTTCCGGACGCGTGGGAGCGGCGCCGAACGGCTCCGTTCCGCCCGGCACTCCGGTCGATTCCGTGCGCGCCGACCCGCGCCGCACGACGACCGCGGCCGGGAATTCTTCCGTCGCGTCGTACCCCAATCCGTAATTCCGCCGCGGGCGCCCGCGCGCCGGCGGCAGCAGAGAACCAGTCAACGGGAGCTTCCGCCCATGCCGTACCCCAGTTCGGCGCCCGCCCGTGAGCGGGTGCCGCTCCTCCTCCTGCGCGACGAACTGCAGGACCGGCTCGACACACTCGCGCGCGCCCACCGGGTGCCCGGTGCCCAACTGGTGCTGGACACCGGCTCGGAGACCGTCGCCCTGCACACCGGGGTGGCCGACATCGGCACCGGGGAGCGCTTCACCGCCGACACCGCCGTACCGGTGGGATCGCTCACCAAGCCCTACACGGCCGCGCTGGTGATGCTGCTCGCCGAGGACGGCGACCTCGACCTCGACGAACCGGCCGCCGAGTACCTGCCGGAACTCCGGCAGCTTCCGGAAGTGACGATCCGTCACCTCCTCGGCCACACCGGCGGACTGCCCACCGGACCGGACTCCGACGCCGCCGCCCGGACCACCGCGGCCCGCTACCTGACCGCCGTGTGCACCGCCGAGGACGCCCTCTTCCCGCCCGGGACGGACTTCTCCTACTCCAACGCCGGCTACGTCGCCGCCGGGCGCCTGGTCGAGACGGTGACCGGGATGACCTGGCGCGAGGCGGTGCGCGCCCTGCTGCTCGAACC
>NZ_JBHUAF010000427.1:0-7123 GCF_042789895.1 Kitasatospora sp. NPDC056783 | reverse complement strand
GCGAACGCGGGAACGGGGGAGCAGGGGAGCAGGGGACACGGAAAACACCGGAAGGCCCCTCGCTCTCGCAAGGGGCCTTCCGGCTGTCTGTGCGCCGCCAGGGACTCGAACCCCGGACCCGCTGATTAAGAGTCAGCTGCTCTAACCAACTGAGCTAGCGGCGCCTGCTGACAGGGAAGACTCTAGCAGCGCCCGGCGGCCGAGCCAAAATCGAATACCGGTCGCCCCCCGTTCACCCCCTGGTCACGACGGCCGCCCCGGCCGGAACCGGAGCGCCCGGCTCGCGCGCCGCCCGCACGCAGGCCCACAGCACCACCGCGGCGCCCGGCAACCGGGGATCCCGCCGTTCAGGGGCGACGATCCACCGCCCGGCGCCCTGCCCGGGGGAGTCCGGGCTGTTCACCATCCGCTGGAGGGGCGGCACGGTCACCGCGTCCCCCTTGCCGTGGCAGAGCAGCGGCGGCACGTCCCGGGCCCACTCCTCCCAGGCCAGCAGCCGGCGCAGCCGGGGCGCCGAGCCCGGCTGGACGAACAGCAGGACCCGTCCCCGGTGGCTCGCGACCGGCCCGCTGCCGGGCCCGGACGCCCACAGCTCGTCCAGCACCCGGCGGCCGAACAGCGACGGCATGCTGATCACGTCGAAGGCGCGCCCGCAGGGCAGCACCGAGGGCGCCCAGGGGCGGCTCTCCCACAGGGCGCGCATGCTCCGCGGGTACTCGCTGGCGGAGGCGAGCCAGGCCTCCCCGGCCGGGCCGACGTGCTCCACCGAGGGCTGCACCACCGACGGGTACATCACCGAGGGGTACGTCACCGACTGCTGCGTCACCGACTGTTGCGTCCAGGTCTCCACGGAGAGCAGCCTGCGCGGCGCGCGCCGCCGACGGGACGGAAAGCGCGGTTCCGCGGACAGCGCGGCGGGGAACCGCGTACCCTCCCCCGCCGCGCATATGCCGGTGGCCCGTGCCCGTGCCCGTGCCCGTGCCGCCGGGCGCGGAAGGGTCAGTCCTCGTGGCGGCGCGGCTGGAGCAGGGTGCGGCCGTACTCGATCATCTTGGCGGCGTAGTCCGCGGTCCAGTCCGCGCGCTGCGCGACCTCGGCGTCCGAGAGCGCGTCGAAGCGGCGCGGATCGGCGAGCTGCGCGGCGGCGACGGCCTGGAAGTCCGTGGCCCGCTCGGCGGCGGCCCGGAAGGCCAGGGCCAGTTCCGTGGAGCGGCGCAGCAGCTCCGCCGGGTCCTCGATCGACTCCAGGTCGAAGAATCGTTCCGGCTCGGGTTCGGCGGACTGCGGCTCGAACAGCAGCTGAACCGGACGCAGGCGCCTGGTGGGCTCGGACGACTCTGGGGAGTCGGGCATGGACGGACACCTCCGGGTCTCGGATGGGAAGGGATCTGCTCCGGGCCGGGCCGCCCGGTCGTGGCCGCCGTCCATTGTCTCGCGGCGGGGGCCCGTAGCGGAACGGTGCGCACGCGAGCGCTATTCCCTCGGCGCGCGCTGGGCCGGTGACTCACGCGCCGGGTGACCTGATCGCATGCGAACCGGTTGGCAGGACGTCCGGTCGTACCGACCGTCCGCGGAACCGGGAGATCCCATGCGTGTGCGAAAGACCCTCTCCGCCGGCGCCCTGCTGGCCGTCCCCGTCCTCCTCGGCCTGGCCCCGGCGGTGCCGGCGGCCGCCGCCGAGACGGCGACGGTGGTGGAGGGGCAGCCGAGCAAGCCCGGCGGCTTCTCGCTGGCGACCTGCCCGACCGGCACCCACCTGACGGGCGGCGGGTACCAGTGGACACCGGACGGCGACGCCGACCGGCTGGTCTACGACGGGCCGTCCACGGACGCGACCACGTGGGGGGCGAGGGCCTCCCACGGGTCCGTCGTGGCCTACGCCGTCTGCGAGACCGAGTGAGCGGCCGGGGCCCGACGCGGGCTAACGCAGGCGGACCCGGTGGCCGCTCAGATGGTGCAGCACCTGGTGGTTGGCCTCCCAGCCGTCCGGGAAGGCCACCGGGACGCCCAGCTGCACCGGCTCGGTCGACGGGTGCTCGTCCAGCAGCTCGGCGATCCCGGCCCGGGCCACCACGATGCAGGCGTGCCGGTGCCGGGAGGCGAGCACGCAGAGCCGGCCGGTCTCCAGGTGGAAGGCCGTCGCGTCGGGGCGCCCGGAGAGCGGGTGCAGCACCACGGTGACGTCGTACTCGCGGCCCTGCAGCCGGTTGGCGGTGTCCACCGTGACGGCCGGACCGGCCGCGCCGTCCACCGGCACCCCCGCCTTGAGCAGCGCCGCGCGCACGGCCGCCGCCTGGTCCCGGTGGGCCGTGCCGACGGCGATCCGGTCCGGGGCGAGCGGGGTCTCGCCCTGCTCGGAGTGGGCCGTCAGCCCGCGCTCCAGCAGCCGTCGGACGGTGGCCGCGACGGCGGCCACGGCCTGCGGATCGGTCCGCACGGTGTGCCGGGCGGGCAGCTCCAGCAGGGCCCAGCCGTGTTCGGCGGCCCGGTCGATCACCGCGTCCAGGGCCGAGCCGTCGGGCCGCACGGAGGAGGTCAGTCGGCGGTCGTCCGGGCCGGTGCCGGAGCGGAACGGGGTGTACGGGTAGAAGGCCCGGGAGATCAGCGGCGCGGCGCTGGCGGGCAGCCGCCAGGAGACCGGCAGCCGGTGCGGCTCGATCTCCGGGTTGTGCGCGAGCATGGTGACCACCGCGCTGGCGGACGGATCGTACGAGAGGCCGGCCCACTGCTCGGTGCCGACCACCGTGAACGGGTCCAGCTGGCCCGGGTCGCCGACGAACAGTGCCCGCTCGAACAGCCGGGCCACCGCGAGCAGGGCGTCCGAGCGCATCTGGTACGCCTCGTCGACGATCGCGTGCCGCCACGGGGCCTCGGCCCGCACCCACTGCCACTTGGCCGAGGTGGAGATCACCACGTCCTGCTCGACCAGGTCGGCGACCTTGTCGGAGGGCGTGACGTTGGCGTGCTTCAGCACCTCCGGGCCGGGCCTGGCGTCCGCGGCGTGCAGCCGGCCGATCGTCAGCTCCGGCGCCTTCTCGGCCAGTCGGCCGACCAGGTCGTCCACCTGGCCGTTGGTCTGGGCGACGATCATCAGCCGCTCGCCGGCCTCGACCAGCTCGCGCGCGGCCCGCACCACGAGCGTCGACTTCCCGGCGCCGGGCGGGGAGTCCACCACCACGCCGCGCGGGGCGCCGGCCGGCGGGCGGACGGTGGCCGCGAGGATCCGGGCCACCGCGGCGTCGGCGGCCGCGCCGGGGGCCTGCTCGCCCGGGGTCCGGTCGCCCGGGGTCTGATCGGGGGCCATCGGGCGGCTCACTCCCATTCCTCGGAGACGGTCGCGGCGGGTACGGGCGCGGCGCCGGGCGGACCGCCGTGGGTCCACGGGGTGTCGTCCGGCTCGGGCAGCGGCGCGGACTGGCGGACGGTCAGCTCGAACAGGGTGAAGGTGACCGTGTCGCCGGGCTCGGGCAGACTGCCCGGCTCCGGCTCCTTCCGGCGGCCCATGCCGGAGAGCATCCGCAGGGTGAGGGTGCCCTCGGCGGTGTCCACCGCGACGATCGCGGCCTTCTGGGCGGACGGCCCTCCTCCGGCGCCCCCGGCCTGGCGGCCGGGCGGTGCCCCCACCGGCCGGGGGGACCCCCACACCCTGTACGCCTCCCGGCCGAGGTCCGCGTGCGGGCGGTCGGCGGTGCGCAGGGTGACCAGCGGGCGGGGCTTGGGGGAGCGGCCGGTGGTGTCCCAGTCCGGCACCACCTCCGTCACCACGCCGCTGAACGCCTCGCCGGCCAGCCGGTGTTCGGCCATCGCCAGCGGGTCGTCCAGCGCCTCCTGGACGTCGAGACGGGCCTGCTCGCGCTCGCGCTGGGCGAGCTTGCGGGCGGCGGTGACGGCGTCGTCCTGCCGGGGCTGCGGGGGCTCGCCGGCCGCCAGCCGGTCCCGGTGGCCGGTGTAGGACCAGCGGTCGCCGGTCCAGCGCTCCTCCAGATGAGCGGCCGGCGGCAGGGCGCGCAGCAGGTCCAGGCCCCGCCAGACGTCCCGCCAGGTGGGCAGCAGGACGGTCGTCAGCGCCTGCTCCAGCCCCTCCACCGAGGCCCGCACGGCCGTCCGGGCGCGCTCGGCGGCGGCCTCGTCGCGCTGCTCGGCGCTGTGCCGCAACGCGCCCACGGCGGAGTCGTAGCGGGTGATCGCCGGGGCGAGCACGACCTCGTCGAAGCGGGGGTCGGTGGCCGGGCCGGCCGGCGGGTGCCGCAGCTGGCCCCGGTCGTCCCGCTCCGACTCGGCCAGCTCGGCCGCCTCGGCGCCGGACAGGCCGTCCGGCGGGTGGTGCCAGGCCAGCCGGGCCGCCAGGTGCTGGTCCTCCAGGTGGCTCTGGCCGGTCGCCCAGTGGCGGGCCAGCAGGGCGGTCATCGGCAGCAGCAGCGAGGAGCCGGGCACCTGGGCGCGGTCGGTGAAGTGGGTGAGCCAGCGGCCGAGCAACGGCACCCGGACCGGCGCCGGGTAGGGGCCCGGCTCCTCGTCCTCGGCGGTGCGCCGGAAACGGGTCGAGCGGCCGATCAGCGCGAGGTGGTGCACGCCCGCGCCGTTGGGCACGATCAGCTGCGGGGCGTCCGCGCACAGCTCGCGGAACACCTGGGTCTTCTCGCCGGTCTCCGGGTCCTTCTCGGAGCCCTCGATCCGTTCGACGTCCTCGGCGAAGGACTCCAGGTAGGGCAGCAGGTCGGCGGCCAGCTCCGCCAGGAAGTCGAACCGCAGGGTGCGGTTGAGCGGCTGCGGCACCAGGTGCAGCCGGGGCGCGTCCCGGTCGGTGCCGAGCATCACGGCGAGCGGCGCGCCGGACTCGCCGGCGGCCGTCAGCGGGACGAGCACCATCGGGCGGTCGGACAGGTGCCGGTGCCGGACGGTGGCCAGCGGCTCGGCCCGGCCGCTGCGGACGGCCTCCAGCCGGGCGAGGGTGGTGAGCAGACTCATGCGCGCCTCTTGACGGTTGTCTCGCCGCGCCCGTTCACGTGACAGGGCCTTCCGCGCGCAGGGCGCCCGCAGTCAGGGCTTCGGCGCGCAGCGCGGCCGCGTAGGCCAGGCGCTCGGCGGCGTCGTCCGCGCCGTCGAGGTCCTCGCCCTTGGTACCGGCCGCGGCCAGCGCCTCGGTGACCGTACGGATGCTGCCCAGCTCGCCGCGCACGCCCCGGCCGAGCTGCTCGACCCGGTCGCCGCAGCGGGCCCGGGCGCGGCAGTGGAAGCCGAGTTCGCAGGTGGAGAGGCAGTCCGGGCTGTACGCGGCGGGCACCGCCTCGACCGAGGCGGTCAGCTGTTCGATGGTCCGGGACGGCGCGCCGTCCTCGCCGGCGGCCAGGTCGAAGACGACGTCCGGCGGCAGCGCGTCCAGCAGCCGGCCGATGCCGGTCATCCGGCTCAGCTGGCGGCGGGTGGTGGCCAGTTCGCGGCGGACGTCCACGGCGACCGCGGTCGGCCGGTTGCCGAAGTCCTTCGGGCAGACCAGCAGCACGTCGGTGCGGGGGCTGCCCGGCAGCCGCTGGTCGGTGTACGGGTCCTCGGCGATCGGCTGTCCGGCCGCGGTGGCGGCGGCCTGCTGGAGCGCCAGCACGTACACGGCGGCCTGCCGGGCGGCGGCGCCGACCTTGGCCGGATCCGCGCTGCCGTCCAGCACCGGGAAGGACTTGATCTCGACCACGGTGCACCGCCCGCCGTGCACCACCAGCGCGTCCGGCTCCAGGTAGGCGGCGCTGCCGGCCACCTCCAGGCGCAGCATCGGGTGGTCCAGCAGGGTCCAGGCCCGCGGGTCGGCGGCGGCCAGGGCCAGCGCCTCGGCCGTCCGGTCGGCTCGTACGGCCGGGCCGGAGCGGTGCAGCAGGTCCGGCACCAGCAGCGGGGCGTGGCCGTCCACCGGGAGGCCCAGGTGGTGGCGGAGCGGCTCCAGCAGCGCGGCGTAGCCGTCCGCCTTCAGCCGGGACTCGAAGATCACGCCGCGGGCGATGGCGAAGGGGGACTGGCCGAAGGGGGCGGGGCGGCCGAGCCGGGCGGCCAGCGCGGCCTTGTCCACCCCGGCCGCGTCGAGCACGGCGCGCCGGTGGCAGCCGGGGTTGGCGGCGAGCGCGGCGAGGGAGCGGGCGTTCAGACTGCGCTGCGGGGCCGGTCCGCGCAGCTCCGCGAGCCGCTGGGCGAGCGGCTCAGCGGGCCCGCCGGGCGGGACGTTCGTCGAGACGTTCATGGTGCGGCCCAGTGTCGCATCCGGGTACGACAACGCGGTGCGCAACGGCCGCCGGACACCGCACCGGGTGGCCCGAACCGGACACCGCGAGGCCCGGGGACCGGCCCGCGATCGTGGCCCTCGCCCGGGTGGGGGATCATGGAACCCGGTGCTCAATGGTGAGACCGACCGTTGGCCGCCCCCTTTGCGAGGAGTCCCCATGCCCGCCCGAATCGTGCTGGTCCGCCACGGCGAGACCGAGTGGTCCGCCACCGGCCGCCACACCGGCCGCACCGACATCCCGCTGACCGAGGAGGGCCGCGCGATGGCCCGCGCCCTCGGCGCCCGCCTCGCCAAGGCCCCCTGGAACGGGCTGCCGGACGCGCTCGTCTACACCAGCCCGCTCGGCCGGGCCAAGGAGACCTGCGAGCTGGCCGGATTCGGCGACCGCGCGGTGGAGCGCCCCGAGCTGATGGAGTGGGACTACGGCCGGTACGAGGGCCGCACCGGCGCCGACATCCGGGCCACCGACCACCCCGGCTGGCTGATCTGGCGCGACGGCGTGCCCGGTGGCGAGGAACTCTCCGAGGCGGCCGCCCGGGTGGACGCGTTCCTGGCCGGCCTCAACGAGGAGCACGGCGTCCCGGATCCGGACACCACCGTGATGCACTGCGCCGACCGGGACGTCATCCTGTTCGCGCACGGCCACCTGCTGCGCATCCTCACCGCCCGCTGGCTCGGCCTGCCGCCCGAGTACGCCCAGCGGTTCAAGCTCGGCACCGCGGCGCTCTGCGTGCTGTCCTGGGAGTACGGCGCTCCGGCGGTGGAGGTCTGGAACGACCTGTCCCACCTGGACGGGCTGAACGCCGGGCACTGACCGCGGGCGCCGGGTACCGGCCTCCGGCCTCCGGCCTCCTG
>NZ_JBHUAF010000426.1:0-7159 GCF_042789895.1 Kitasatospora sp. NPDC056783 | reverse complement strand
GCTCGGGACCGGCCGTGGGGCCGGAGGTCCAGGTCGGAGACGGGGTGCCAGGCGGCGGCCGCGGCGTCCGTCCCGGCCCGGGGATCGGGCAGGTCCGGGGCGAAGGCGAGGTAGGCGACGGAGACCACGTGCATCCGCGGGTCCCGCTCGGGGGCGCCGTAGGTGCCGAGCTGTTCGAGGTGGAGGCGGCAGAGCCTGGCCTCGGAGGCGCCCCGCAGGCCCGTCTCCTCGGCGAGCTCGCGGGCGGCGGCCTCGTCGAGGCCCTCCTCGCCGGCCCGCAGGAAGCCGCCGGGCAGCGCCCAGCGGCCCTGGTGGGGCGGGGCGCCGCGCTCGACGAGCAGGACGTGCAGGACGCCCTCGCGCAAGGTCAGGGCGACGACGTCCACGGTGACGGCGATCGGGGTGTAGGCGCGCGGGTCGTACGCGGCGAGCCACTCCTGCTCGGCCTCGGGCCCGGTGGGGGGCGGCTGGCCGTCCGCTGCCATCGCCGGGCTCCTTTCCGTGCCGGCCGGTGCGAGGGGTGGTGGTTCTCGCCGGTGCTGTTCTTCTCGGGCGCCGTCCTTCTCGGGCTGAGCACAACGTAGCGACTGCGTTCCCGAGCGGCAAATGGTTTTCCCCTCGGGTGGGGGCTCCCGCCTTCTAGGCTGTGACCAGGAACTCTGCCAGAGGAGGCGGCCATGCCCACCACTCCCCCGCCGGACTTCGCCACGGCGTTGGCCGCCGGTCCGCTGGTGCTCGACGGCGGGATGTCGAACCAGTTGGCGGCGGCCGGGCACGACCTTTCGGACGCGCTGTGGTCGGCGCGGCTGCTCGCGGACGACCCGCGGGCGGTGGTGGCGGCGCACCGGGCGTACTTCGCGGCCGGCGCGGACGTCGCGATAACGGCGAGCTACCAGGCGAGCTTCGAGGGGTTCTCCCGTCGCGGGGTGGGCCGGGCACAGGCCGCCCGGCTGCTGGCGAGCAGCGTGGAGCTGGCCCGGGAGGCGGCGCGGACCGCGCCGGGCGGGCGGCGGCGCTGGGTGGCGGCGTCGGTGGGACCGTACGGGGCGGTGCTGGCGGACGGGTCGGAGTACCGGGGCCGGTACGGGCTGAGCGCCGCGGAGCTGGCGGCCTTCCACCGGCCGCGGCTGGAGGTGCTGGCGGCGGCCCGGCCGGACGTGCTGGCGCTGGAGACGGTGCCGGACGCGGACGAGGCACGGGTGCTGCTGGAGCTGGTGCGCGGACTGGGGGTGCCGGCCTGGCTGTCGTTCAGCGTCGAGGGCGACCGGACCAGGGCCGGGCAGCCGCTGGCGGAGGCGTTCGCCCCGGCCGCCGAGGTGGACGAGGTGGTCGCGGTGGGCGTCAACTGCTGTACGCCGCGGGACGCCGACCGGGCGGTGGCGGTCGCCGCCGAGGTGACCGGGAAGCCGGTGGTGGTCTACCCGAACAGCGGGGAGCGCTGGGACGCCGGCCGCCGGGGCTGGCGCGGGGAGCCGACCTTCCGTTCGGCCCGGGTGGGCGGCTGGCTCGCGGACGGGGCGCGGCTGGTGGGAGGCTGCTGCCGGGTCGGGACGGACGGGATCGCCGCGCTGGCGGCGGAGATGGCGGTGCTGCGGACGCATCCCGTGGGCTGACGGCGGACGAACCGGCGGCGCGCGGTCCGAAGGCGCAGTTCGAAGGCGCGCGGACGCGGTGCCCGCCGCCACGGCCCCGTCCGGGCGGCGGGGTCCGGCGCCGACGGGGGTCGGGGCGGGTTGCCCCGGGGGGAATGTGCGCGGAGTCGGGGCGGCCTGGCAGACTCGTCCCGTCACCACTGCGGTCGACAATGTCGACCGCCTGTCAGCGCGGAGGTACCCCATGCCCGGCCCGATCCAGTCGCTTTCCCGGGCCGCCGCGATCATGCGCCTGCTGGCCGGCGGTGAACGCCGCCTGGGCTTGTCCGAGGTCGCGACGGCGCTGGACCTCGCCAAGGGCACCGCGCACGGCATCCTGCGCACGCTCCAGCAGGAGGGGTTCGTCGAGCAGGACCCGGAGAGCGGCAAGTACCAGCTGGGCGCCGAGCTGCTGCGGCTCGGCCAGAGCTACCTGGACGTCCACGAACTGCGGGCGCGGGCGCTGGTGTGGGCGGACGACCTGGCCCGGGCGGCCGGCGAGACGGTCTACCTGGGAGTGCTGCACCAGCAGGGCGTCCTGGTGGTGCATCACGTGTTCCGCCCGGACGACACCCGGCAGGTGCTGGAGGTGGGCTCGATGCAGCCGCTGCACAGCACCGCGCTGGGCAAGGTGCTGGTGGCCTACGACCCGGTCGCACGCGGGGAGTTGGGCGCCGGGCCGTACGAGTCGTACACCCTGCGAACGCTGACCGAGGCGGGCGACGTGGACGCCGAGTGCGCGCTGATCCGGGAGCGCGGCTGGGCCGACTCGATCGAGGAGACCTGGGACGGCGTGGCCTCGATCGGCGCGCTGATCCAGGACCGGCGGCGCAACCCGGTGGGCGCGGTGTGCGTCAGCGGGGCGGTGGAGCGGGTCTGCGAGGACGGCTTCGTGAAGCCCTCGCTGGTGGCCTCGGTGCGCAGCGCGGCGCGGGCGATCTCCCGCGACCTGGGCGCCGGGAGGTTCTGAGCGGGACCGCCGGAGGGCGGTCGATTCGTCACGCAGAGGCGCGGACGGGCTGGAGGCCTGTCCGCGCCTCTGGCGTTTTGTCCTATTTCCGGGCACTCCGCTCGGTAACGTCGACGGACCGCCCGAGGTGAGGGTCACAGCTCCGTAACCCCGCCTTGACGCGGGGGCGACCTGGGGAGGAAGCTTCCGCATAGCGGTCGACATTGTCGAACGATGGCCGGAGAGATCACTCCCACAGTGCGCTCACCCGCACAACGATCGACCAGCCGTCTGCCCCCACCTACCCTCCGGGCCATATGGACAAGGGAGTCTTTGTGTCCGCGTTCTCCAACGGCGACGTCTTCGTCGGCGAAACCCTCGGCACCGCCGCCCTGATACTTCTCGGCGGCGGCGTCTGCGCCGCCGTGACCCTCAAGAAGTCGAAGGCCGTCAACGCCGGTTGGCTGGCGATCACCTTCGGCTGGGGCTTCGCGGTCCTCATCGCCGCCTACATGTCGGCTCCGAAGTCCGGAGCACACCTCAACCCCGCCGTCACCATCGCACTCGCCGTCAAGAGCGGCGAGTGGAGCCAGGTGCCGCTCTACCTCGGCTCCCAGCTGCTCGGCGCGATCATCGGCGCGGTGCTGGTCTGGGCCGCCTACCTGGGCCAGTTCAACGAGAACAAGGAACCCACCCTCGGCATCTTCTCGACCGGCCCCGAGATCCGGAACCCGGTCCAGAACGTGCTCACCGAGGTCATCGGCACCTTCGTGCTCTGCTTCGCGATCCTCACCATCGGCACCAACTCCGGCCTCTCCCAGTCCGGCACCGGCACCCTGATGGTCGCCTTCACCGTCGTCGGCATCGGCCTCTCGCTGGGCGGCCCCACCGGCTACGCGATCAACCCGGCCCGCGACCTCGGCCCGCGCATCGCGCACGCCCTGCTGCCGATCCCCCACAAGGGCACCTCCGACTGGTCGTACGCCTGGGTGCCGGTCGTCGGCCCGATCCTGGGCGGCCTGGCCGCCGGCGGGCTCTACAACGCCATCTTCTAAAGGACGGGTTCGACCCCGCCGAGCACGGGGACTGACCGATCGAACGCGTCAGGCCCACCCACCCCGTAATCCCCGAACCCGAGCCGAGGACCCTCCCCATGACCTCCACCGGTAACTACATCGCCGCGATCGACCAGGGCACCACGTCCAGCCGCTGCATCATCTTCGGCGCCGACGGCCGGATCGTCGCCGTCGACCAGCAGGAGCACCGGCAGATCTTCCCGCAGCCCGGCTACGTCGAGCACGACGCCGCCGAGATCTGGACCCGGGTGCAGTCGGTCGTCCGCGGCGCGCTGGAGAAGGCCGGCCTGACCAAGGACGACATCCGCGCGATCGGCATCACCAACCAGCGCGAGACCACCGTCCTGTGGGACAAGAACACCGGTGAGCCGGTGCACAACGCGCTGGTGTGGCAGGACACCCGCACCGAGGGGCTCTGCCGCGAACTGGGCCGCAACGTCGGCCAGGACCGCTTCCGCCGCGAGACCGGCCTCCCGCTGGCCAGCTACTTCGCCGGCCCCAAGATCCGCTGGCTGCTGGACAACGTCGAGGGCCTGCGCGAGCGCGCCGAGGCCGGCGACATCCTCTTCGGCACCATGGACACCTGGGTGATCTGGAACCTCACCGGCGGTGTCGACGGCGGCAAGCACGTCACGGACGTCACCAACGCCAGCCGCACCATGCTGATGAACCTCCACACCCTCCAGTGGGACGAGAAGATCGCCGAGTCGATGGACGTGCCGATGGCCGTCCTGCCGGAGATCCGCTCCTCCGCCGAGGTGTACGGCGAGGCCGTCGGCGACCTCGCCGGCGTCCCGGTCGCCTCCGCGCTCGGCGACCAGCAGGCCGCGCTGTTCGGCCAGACCTGCTTCGACGAGGGCGAGGCCAAGTCCACCTACGGGACCGGCACCTTCCTGCTGCTGAACACCGGCGAGAAGATCGTCAACTCGTACCACGGGCTGCTGACCACCGTCGGCTACCGGATCGGCGACCAGGCCCCGGTGTACGCGCTGGAGGGCTCGATCGCCGTCACCGGCTCGCTCGTCCAGTGGCTGCGCGACCAGCTCGGCATCATCTCCACCGCCGCCGAGATCGAGACCCTCGCCAACACCGTCGAGGACAACGGCGGCGCCTACTTCGTCCCGGCCTTCTCCGGCCTGTTCGCCCCGTACTGGCGCTCCGACGCCCGCGGTGTGATCGCCGGTCTGACCCGGTACGTCACCAAGGGCCACCTGGCCCGGGCCGTCCTGGAGGCCACCGCCTGGCAGACCCGCGAGGTCGTCGACGCCATGCAGAAGGACTCCGGGGTCGAGCTCACCGCCCTCAAGGTCGACGGCGGCATGACCAGCAACAACCTCCTCATGCAGAACATCGCCGACGTCCTGGACGCCCCGGTCGAGCGCCCGTACGTGGCCGAGACCACCGCCCTCGGCGCCGCCTACGCGGCCGGACTCGCCGTCGGATTCTGGAGCGACCTCGACACCCTGCGGGCCAACTGGCACCG
This sequence comes from Kitasatospora sp. NPDC056783, assembly GCF_042789895.1. Lineage (NCBI taxonomy): Bacteria > Bacillati > Actinomycetota > Actinomycetes > Kitasatosporales > Streptomycetaceae > Kitasatospora > Kitasatospora sp. NPDC056783. Next base: position 2,020 of record NZ_JBHUAF010000426.1, on the reverse strand, counting down.
CGCCGCCGAGTGGACCCCGCGCATGGACGAGGCCACCCGGGAGCGCGAGTACAAGAAGTGGCTCAAGGCCGTGGAGCGCACCATGGGCTGGGTGGAGGAGGAAGAGAACAACTGACCGACAAGCCGGTCGGGGCCCCGCGCCCCGGCCGGCCGCCCGCTGTTCCGGCAACGGGCGCACCCGTGTTTCACCGGCCCGCCGCACCGGGCCGACCGGCCTCTCCCGCAGAGGCCGCACCGCACCCGAGAGGAGTAACGGCGCCGCCCGACCCGCGCGCCGTACACAACCACCATGGCAACCATCCCGACCCTGGGCGCCGAGCGCACCGCCGGCCGCACCGCCTCCCGCGCCGAGACCCGCGAACTGCTCGGCAAGGCCACCTACGACCTGCTGGTGATCGGGGGCGGCATCCTCGGCACCGCCGTCGCCTGGACCGCGTCCCAGGCCGGCCTGAAGGTCGCCATGGTCGACGCCGGCGACTTCGCCGGCGCCACCTCCAGTGCCTCCTCCAAGCTCGTCCACGGCGGTCTGCGCTACCTCCAGACCGGCGCGGTCAAGCTGGTCGCGGAGAACCACAAGGAGCGCCGCGCGCTCTCCACCGACGTGGCCCCGCACCTGGTCAACCCGCTGACCTTCTTCGTGCCGGTCTACAAGGGCGGCCCGCACGGCGCCGCCAAGCTCGGCGCCGGCGTCTTCCTCTACTCGGCGCTGTCCGCCTTCCGCGACGGCATGGGCCGGGTCTCCACCGCCGCGCACGCCGCCCAGCAGGTGCCCGCGCTGCGCACCGAGGGCCTGCGCTCGGTGGCCGTCTACGGCGACCACCAGATGAACGACTCGCGCGTCGCCGTGATGACCGTGCGCGCCGCGGTCGACGCCGGCGCCGTGGTGCTCAACCACGCCGAGGTCACCGGGCTGCGCTTCACCGGCGGCCGGGTCACCGGTGCCGAGCTGCGCGACCGCCTGGACGGCAGCGAGTTCGGCATCGACGCCCGCCTGGTGCTGAACGCCACCGGCCCGTGGGTCGACCACCTGCGCACGATGGAGGACGCCGGCGCCGCGCCGTCGATCCGCCTCTCCAAGGGCGCCCACGTGGTCGTCAAGCGCCGCTCGCCGTGGCGCGCCGCGCTGACCATCCCGATCGACAAGTACCGCGTCTCCTTCGCCATCCCGTGGGAGGACCACGTCCTGCTCGGCACCACCGACGAGGAGTACACCGGCGACCCGAAGGACGTCCGGGCCACCGAGGCGGACATCGACCAGATCATGGGCGAGGCCGGACACGCGATCCGCGACGAGCACCTCGACCGCGACCTGATCACCTACTCCTTCGCCGGCCTGCGGGTGCTGCCCGGCGGCCCGGGCGACACCGCCGCCGCCAAGCGCGAGACGGTCGTCACCGAGGGCCGCGGCGGCATGCTGTCGGTCTCCGGCGGCAAGTGGACCACCTACCGGCACATCGGCCGCGCCGTGCTGGAGAAGCTGGCCCAGGTGCCCGGCACCAGCCTCGGCGAGGACATGTCCCCGATCGCCCCGACCGTCCCGCTGCCGGGCGTCGGCGCGCCGAACGCGGTGGCGCACCGCCTGCTGATCGACCGCGAGCCGGGCTCGCGGATGGAGCCGCTGGTGGCCAAGCACCTGGCCGGCCACTACGGCACCCTGTCCTTCGAGATCGCCCGCATGATCGACGAGAACCCGGAGCTCGGCCGGCCGATCCACGAGGACGGCCCGGACGTCTGGGCGCAGGTCGCCTACGCGGCGGACAACGAGTGGGCGTACACCACGGACGACGTGCTGCGCCGCCGCACCACGATGACCGTGCGCGGGCTGGACACCCCGGAGATCCGGGCCGAGGTCGAGGCCGACGGTGGGTTCGTCGAGGAGCAGCACCGCCGGGTCGTTGACGATGGCCTGGGCGATGCCGACCCTGCGGACCATCCCGCCCGAGAGGGTCTTCATGCGGTGGTCGGCACGGTCGGCGAGGCCGACCCGTTCCACGGCGCGTTGCACCGCGCCGGGGATGTC
>NZ_JBHUAF010000425.1:0-7170 GCF_042789895.1 Kitasatospora sp. NPDC056783 | reverse complement strand
GACGAACCGGGCCCTCCCACCACAGCGGCGCCACGGCACCGCCACCGCGTCGCTCAGAGGTCCAGACCGGTGAGGACCATGACCTTCTCGACGGTGTAGTCGTCCATCGCGTACTTGACGCCCTCGCGGCCGACACCGGAGTCCTTGACACCGCCGTACGGCATCTGGTCGGCGCGGTAGGACGGCGCGTCGCCGATGATCACACCGCCGACCTCCAGCTCCCGGTGGGCGCGGAAGGCCGTCTGCAGGTCGTGGGTGAACACGCCCGCCTGGAGACCGAACGCCGAGTCGTTGACGGCCGCGAACGCCTCGTCCACGCCGTCCACCCTGTGCAGCGACAGCACCGGGCCGAACACCTCGGACTTCGCCAGGATGGCGTCCTCGGGCAGGTCGGCCAGCACGGTCGGGGCGTAGGTGGCACCCTCGCGGGTACCGCCGGTGAGCACCTTGGCGCCCTTGGCGACCGCGTCCTCGACCCAGGACTCGACGCGCTTCGCGGCGTTCTCGTCGATCAGCGGGCCGACGTCGGTCGCGTCGTCGCTCGGGTCACCGGTGACCTGGGCCTTGACCTTGGCCACGACCTTCTCCGCCAGCGCGTCGTACACCGACGCGTCGGCGATCACCCGCTGCACCGAGATGCAGGACTGGCCGCCCTGGTAGTTGGCGAACATCGCGATCCGGCTCGCCGCCCAGTCCAGGTCGGCCTCCGAGGACCAGTCGGCGAGCACCACGGCCGCGGCGTTGCCGCCGAGCTCCAGGGTGCAGTGCTTGCGCGGCACCGAGTCCATGATCTGGTAGCCGACCTTGTCCGAACCGGTGAAGGAGATCACCGGCACGCGCTCGTCCTGCACCAGGGCCGGCATCCGGTCGTTCGGCACGGTCAGGATCGACCAGGAGCCGGCCGGCAGGTCGGTCTCGGCCAGCACCTCGCCCAGCACCATCGCCGACAGCGGGGTCGCCGGAGCCGGCTTCAGGATGATCGGGGCACCGACCGCGATCGCCGGGGCGACCTTGTGGGCGACCAGGTTCAGCGGGAAGTTGAACGGGGCGATCCCGAGCACCACACCGCGCGGGAAGCGTCGCACCACCGCGAAGCGGCCCACGCCGCCCGGGTCGGTGTCCAGCCGCATGGTCTCACCGTTGGTGCGGCGCGCCTCCTCGGCGGCCCAGCGGAAGACCGACACCGCGCGGCCGATCTCACCGCGGGCCCACTTGATCGGCTTGCCGTTCTCGGCGCTGACCAGCTGGGCCAGCTCCTCCGTGCGCTCGGTCAGCCGCTTGGCCACGTGGTCCAGGGCGGCGGCACGCTGGTGCGCCGGGGTGGCGGCGAACACCGGCAGGGCGGCGACGGCGGCGGCCAGCGCCTCCTCGACCTGGGCCTCGGTCGGGATGCTCACCTTGCCGACCAGACGGCCGTCCCAGCTGTTGTGCACCTCGAAGTCGGCGTCACCGCTCGCCCGGCGGCCGGCGAGCCAGAAATCGTACGTGGTGGTCACCGTGGTACCGGCCTCTCCTCGTCTGTCCTACGGCCCACGGACGTGGGGCCCGGATCCGAGGGTAGGCGGGGCGACGCGGCGACCGGATTGGCCGACTAGGAGCGTTCGCCCCCGGGGCCACTCCACCGCGTCCTACCGCCATGTCAGGTGGCGCGGCCTTCAGCACCGGCGTCTCAGGGCCGGCGCTTCGGCACCGGCGCTTCCGGGCCGATGCTTCAGGGCCGGTACCTCACTCCTCGCCGGAGCGGAGCGCCAGCCACAGCTCCATCCGCACGTCCGTGTCGTCCAGCGAACGGCCCAGCAGCTCCTCGACCCGGCGCATCCGGTAGCGCAGTGTGTGCCGGTGCACTCCCAGATCGGCCGCGGCCGCGTCCCACTGGCCGTGCCGGGACAGCCACGCCCGCAACGAGGCCACCAGGTCCCCGCGGGCCGTCCGGTCGTGCTCGCGCAACGGCCGCAGCAGCCCCTCCGCGAACGCCGTCACCGCGTCCTCACCCAGCAGCGGCAGCAGCGAACCCGCGCCGACCTCCTCGTGGTCCACCGACCGGCGTCCGCCGCGCAGCGCCACCGCCAGCGCCCGCTCGGCCTGCGCGTGCGCCGTCCCGGCCTCCTCCAGCGCCGCCGGAGCCGAAACGCCCAACGACAGGCCCTCGTGCTCCTCCACCGCGCCCAGGCACGCCCGGTGCACCGCACCGTTGTCCGGCGCCAGCACCATCAGCCGCGGCCCGTGCACGCCGTCCTCCCGCGCCACCAGCAGCTTCTCGCCCACCCGGGCACCCGCCTGCTCGGCCCGGTCACCCAGCTCGCCGAGCGCCTCCGCCGCGTCCGCACTGGCCGGCGCCGCCCCGGCGACCAGGACCCGTATCGTCCCCTCCGGCATGCCCCCGAACAGCCCCACCGCCACCTGGCGGGCCGTCGACACCTCACCGGCCAGCACCATCCGCAGCAGCGCCGCGCCCATCCGCTCCTCCGCCTGCCGCAGCTCGCGCGAGCGCTCCAGGGTGAGCGTCAGCAGCGCCACCGCCGCGTTCAGCACGTACCGCTCGGTCGGCGTGATCCGGTCCTCGGTCCCGACCGCCAGGAAGCCCCGGGCCCGCCGGTCCGCGCCCAGCGACTGGACCACCACGTAGTCCTCGTCCGCCGTGTCGATCCCCGGCGCACGGCCCTGCAGCGCCGCGCTCGACGGCGCCGGACGCCGACGCAGCCGGTCCACCTCGGCCGCCAGCCGCCCCGCCCGGCGGGCCGCCCAGTCCGGAGCCACCACCGACAGCGCGCCCGACCCGTCGTACAGCGCCGCCCAGCCGCCCAGCCGGGCCGCCAGCCGGCGGACCACCGCCGTCGTGCCGTCCTTGCCGAGCGCCGCCCGCGTCAGCTCCTCCTGCGCCTCGAAGCTGGTCGTCACCGCCTCGTACTGCTCCGCGGCCAGCGCCGCCGACACCACCTTGCTGATCGCGATGAACGGCGTCGGCTCCGGCACCCGCAGCAGCGGCAGCCCGCGCTGCGCCGCCGCGTCCACCAGCGGCTGCGGCACCTCGGTGTGCGACAGACCCACCCCGAGCCCCAGCCCGACCACCCCCGCGTCGGCCAGCCGGTGCACGTACGCCTGCAACTGCGCCGCCGTACGGCCCAGCTTGATACCGGTGGTGAGCAGCAGTTCGCCGCCCTCCAGGAACGGCGTCGGATCGTCCAGCTCGCTGGTGTGCACCCAGCGGACCGGCCGCTCCAGGTGATCCGCACCGGCGAGGACCGTCAGGTGGAGCGAGGTGTTGCGGACGACGGAGGCGAGTGTGGGGGGCATGGCACCTTCGGGGGATCGACCTGACCGCGCCGTTGCGGCCGGGCGAGGAGAGGGACGTGGGACTGGTGAGGGTCTCTCCCCTTCATTATGGACGCCCCGGACAAGCCGCACTGCCGAATCCACCTCGAAGGCGACTTCCCCGGCCGCCCCGCCTCACCCCTTCATTCCCTGAGATCCACCAACAGCGGCGGTACCTGCTCCCCCGACACCGCCGTCAACGACACCACCGCGTGCCCGGCCGGCAAGGCGTGCGCCAGGTCCGACGGCGACCACCTCAGCCGCTCCACGTCCCGCGTCGTCACCGACTCCGTCTGCGCCGTCGTCCCCGACAAGGCCTTCCGCCCGATCCGTCCGGCCCGTCTGATCACACCACCCGAGGTGTCCGGAGTGTGAGTGACCGCGGTCTCCTGCACCAGGTGCGTCCCCCAGGCCTCCGAGAACAGCTTCCCGTCCCACGGCGCGATCCCCGGGAACGCCATCCGGCAGCCGACCGCGCCGAACAGCGGCGCCCGCAGCGCCTCCGGCAGGTCCACCAGCGTCCGCAGCAGCAACACCGCCCCCGCGTTCGCCCCGCGCATCCGCTGCAACCCGCGCACCGCGGTCGCGTCCAACGCCGCCGAGGCGTCGTCCACCACCAGACCCGCGAACAGCGAACGGTCCTCACGGGCCGCGGCGGCCTGCACGAACTGCCCCACCACCAGCCGGGACAGCATCCGCGCCGCCTCCGGGTGACTGCGCTCCGGCAGCTTCACCCGCACCCGCAGCGGATGGTCCAGCACCCGCATCGCGAACGGGGGCCGACCGGTGCCGTCGGTCGCGAAGGCCCCCTCGAAGGCGGGCCGGTCCAACAGCGCCAACCGGTCCGCCAGCAGCGCCCCCGGATCGTCCGCCCGATCGCGCTGCCGCTCCCGGTACTCCAGGTCCCGCTCGTGGACGGCCAGCAGACCGGCCACCCCGAGCGCCTTCACCAGGGCCGCCGACACGTCCGGTTCGCCGGCCAGCAACGCCCGCAGCTCCCGCACCCCCGGATAACGGGCATACGCCGCGTGGAAGGGGCCCACCACCTGCTGCACCGCGGTACGGGCGTGCTCCACGCGGGCGGTCAACTCGTCCGGCAACAACGCCTCGGCCAGCCGGGCCGCCGCCTCGTCGGGATTCCGCGCGGCACCGTAGAGATCCAGCCCGTACAACGAGGACCCGTCCCCGGGCGCGATCACCACGTCGTACCAGGCATCCGGGCCGAGATCGGCGTCCGCCGCCCCGACCACCACGGCACAGGCGGTACCGGACAGCGCCTGCAGGCACAGCGCCTCGGCCACCGGCCGGGCCAGCCGCGCCGTCTTCCCAGTCCCGGCCGGGCCCACCGCCAGCAGCGACGTGCCCAGCACCGCCGGGTCCAGCGCGAAACCGGCGGCCCGGTGGCCCAACGGGTTCTTCGGGACGTCCTGCGCGGTGCCGAGCCGGACCTGACCGAGCAACAGATCGTGCCGCTCGACGCGGCCGGGCAACTCCCGCGCCTCCGAAGGGTGGGCGAAAGCCGCCGCACCACGGGCGGCGACCTGCTCGGTGAAGGCGGGCACGAACACCCCGTCCGCCTGAGCGGACTCCCAGGCGCGCTGGATCCGCACGTAGTCGACGTCCCCCACGGCCTCGGCGTCCAGCCGGGCGGCAGCCTCGGCGGCACCGCCCCGACGCAGCCCGTCCCACGGATCCTGCCCCCGCACGGCCTCGACCACCGCCGGGGCGTCCTCCGCGACGGGCTGCTCCCGCGTCACCGTCCGCGACAGCAGGGGCGAGACGTAGCGGCGCCACACCTCGGGCCAGCGGCCCATCCGGCCGAAGACCTTGATGACGGCTGAGGCAACCAGGACATTCACCGACAGCCCCACGACAGTCACCAGGGTCTCAGTGGGGTGTTCGACCCAGACGGTCACGACGATCAGGTGGAGCACCAGCTGGGTGCCGTAGACAAAAGCCAACCACCCCACCACCGCGTTCAGCCCCGCCCGCAGCAGCAGCGGCCAGGGCGCGACCTTGGCCGCCTCCGCCCGTTCCGGGTCGATGCGGCGGTAGCCGAGTCGGTAGACGCCCGGGGCGGCGGCGGGGCGCGGGGCGCGGGCCCAGGCCGCGAGGTCGAAGGGGGAGGTGGCCGCGCCGGGCCGTTGGTGGGGCAGGGGGGTCGGGGGTCTGGTGGTGGTGCGCTCGCCGTGGTGGTGTGACCCGTCCTGTGCCATGTACGGCCCCGCTCCCTCGCCCGCCCGCCCCGACCACCGTCGGTGCCGCCATACCCATGCCGCCGTACCGGCGACACGCCCGCGCTCAGGGTAGTGGAGCGCGGCCTTCGGGAATCTGCGCCGCCTGCGCTGGCCGTGCCGGACAAGTCGGACGGCGCACTGCTACCGAGTGGCGCGTGCCCGGGTGGGGAGGGCGGCCGTAGCCTGCGAAGCACCGAGCCGAGAAGTCTGGAGAAACCCCATGAGCGCCGCAACGCCGCTCCCGCAGGAGCGCCGCCTGGTCACCGCGATCCCCGGTCCGAAGTCGCAGGAGCTGCACGCCCGCAAGCTGGGTGCGGTGGCGGCCGGTGTCGGCACCACCCTGCCGGTGTACGTGTCCCGTGCCAACGGCGGCGTGCTGGAGGACGTGGACGGCAACTCGCTGATCGACTTCGGTTCCGGCATCGCCGTGACCAACGTCGGCAACAGCGCCGAGGCCGTCGTGGCCCGGACGACCGAGCAGCTGGGCAACTTCACCCACACCTGCTTCATGGTGACCCCGTACGAGGGTTACGTGGCCGTCGCCGAGCAGCTGAACGAGCTGACCCCGGGTGACCACGAGAAGCGCACCGCGCTGTTCAACTCGGGTTCCGAGGCCGTCGAGAACGCGGTGAAGATCGCCCGCGCCTACACCAAGCGCCAGGCCATCGTGGTGTTCGACCACGGCTACCACGGCCGCACCAACCTCACCCTGGCGCTGACGGCGAAGAACATGCCGTACAAGCAGGGTTTCGGTCCGTTCGCCCCCGAGGTCTACCGGGTGCCGGTCGCCTACCCGTACCGCTGGCTGACCGGTGCGGAGAACGCCGCCACCGAGGCCGCCGCCCAGGCGATCGACACCATCAACAAGCAGATCGGCGCCGAGAACGTCGCCGCGATCATCATCGAGCCGATCCAGGGCGAGGGCGGCTTCATCGAGCCGGCCAAGGGCTTCCTGCCGGCGATCGTGGAGTTCGCGAAGGCGAACGGCATCGTGTTCGTCGCGGACGAGATCCAGACCGGTTTCTGCCGCACCGGCCAGTGGTTCGCCTGCGAGGACGAGGGCATCGTCCCGGACCTGATCACCACCGCCAAGGGCATCGCCGGCGGTCTGCCGCTGTCCGCGCTGACCGGCCGCGCCGAGATCATGGACGCCGCGCAGACCGGTGGCCTGGGTGGCACCTACGGCGGCAACCCGGTGGCCTGTGCCGCCGCGCTGGGCGCCATCGAGACCATGAAGGAGCAGGACCTCAACGGCAAGGCGCAGCGGATCGGCGAGATCATGCTGGGCCGCCTGCGGGCCATGCAGGAGAAGCACGAGATCATCGGTGAGGTCCGCGGCCGCGGCGCGATGATCGCCGTCGAGCTGGTGAAGCCGGGTGGCAAGGAGCCGAACGCGGAGGCCACCGCGGCCATCGCCAAGGCCTGCCACGCCGAGGGCCTGGTCGTGCTGACCGCCGGCACCTACGGCAACGTGCTGCGCTTCCTGCCGCCGCTGGTCATGCCGGAGCACCTGCTGAACGAGGGCCTGGACATCCTGGAGGGCGCGTTCGCCGCCGTCTGAGCGGTGACGCCCGTCAGGTCGTGAACCCCCTTCCGGAGGGTTGTCCGGACAGCGCTGAAC
>NZ_JBHUAF010000424.1:0-7179 GCF_042789895.1 Kitasatospora sp. NPDC056783 | reverse complement strand
GCGCCGGGGCCGCGTGCCGGGCCCGCGGCGGCTGCGACTGCGGCTGCGGGGGCTGCCGAAGCTGCATCGTCGGGTCCGGCTGGGGCCGCACCGGCTGCTGGTACCGGTGCTGCGGCGGCCGGGGCGGCTGCGGCGCGGTCGGCATCGCACCGGACACCACCACCGGCGGCAGCAGGGTGGTGGCCGCGGCGTCGTCCAGCGGCGGCACGGGCGGCAGCAGCGCCGTCGCCTCGGCGTCGCCCGCCGCCGGAACCGGCGGCAGCAGGGTGGTCGCGGCCGGATCGTCGAAGGCGGGCACCGGCGGCAGCACCGCGGTCGCCGCCGCGTCGTCCACCGGGTAGCCGTACGGCGGCTGCCGGCCGGGCTGCCACGGCGGGACGCCCGGATGCGGGTGCTGCGGCGGGTACTGCTGCGGGTACTGCTGCTGCGGAGCCTGGGGCTGCCGCGGCCACTCGCCGTAGCCGTCGTGGTCCGGCCGGTTCGGGTTGTTCATGTCCGTCACGCCGCTCAGCCTCCCGCGAACGGCGGGAGGACCTCGACCGTTCCACCCTCGGTCAGGGCGACGGACGCGTGATCGCGGCCGCCCACCTGAGCCCCGTCGACCAGGTACGAGCAGTGCCCGAGCAACTGGACGAGCTTCGGCCGGTCGGCGTGCCGCGCCTTGGCCGCCGCCAGCGCCTGCGCCAGGGTCGCCGCCTCGTACGGCTCCTCGGCCAGCCCGGCCTCGGACTTCGCCGCCGCCCAGTAGCGGATCGTCCCGCGCACCCGGGCGCCGCTCGCGGGCTCGGTGGTCGCGCCCATCGGGCCACCCCTTCTCGTCGTCCTCGCCCGGCCCGGTGCCCCGGTCCGGCTCGCCACCGCGGCGGCCTCCCGACCACCCGAACGATGGACCCGGAACAGCACCGACGATGCGCGTCCCATGATGGCGTGTCCGCCACCACGAGCGGCAACCGCCCTGGCCGGACGGGCACGGAGCGTGCACCGCCCTCCCACCGGACCGCCACCGACGGGCCCCGGAGCGGTGCTCGAAGCTGTGTCCAGCCTCACCAGGCGTGTGCCCGTATTGTGCGAACCGCCGGATTCCCGCACTCCCGGCACCGTGGCACGGTCGGCTATCCTCGACCACCATGAGGGATCCGGGCAGAGTCGCCCCCGGGTCCTTTTGTGCTTCCAGGACGCCAGTACGGACGTTCTTGCGATTCGTCGGCCCACCCCCGGCGCGCAGCAGGAACCGCTCCGGCTGACGCGGCACCTCGACGCGCCCCGGCCGGCCGGGGCGTCGCCACCCGGCACCGGGCCGCCACCCGGTACCGGAGAAGAACCGGAGGGTTGACGGTGACGAACAGGGCAGGAACGGTGCGCCAGGGGCCACGAGACCCCCGGCGGCCCCGCCGTCGCCCCCCGCACGCCGTCCGCGCCCCCGGTTCGCCGCGGACGACCGTCCCCCTCGCCTCCCCCTCGGCACGTGCGCCATCCGGCTGTGGCGGCAGCCGTCAAGCGACCGCGACGACCCGGAAAGGGGACCACCGGGTATGAGTTCTCTCCTCCTCCTCACCAACGCGCTGCAACCCTCCGCCGAGGTGCTGCCCGCACTCGGCCTGCTGCTGCACCAAGTCCGGGTGGCCCCCGCCGAGGGCGCGGCCCTGGTGAACACGCCCAGTGCGGACGTCATCCTGGTCGACGGCCGGCGCGACCTCCCGCAGGTCCGCAGCCTCTGCCAGCTGCTGCGCTCCACCGGCATCGGCTGCCCGCTGATCCTGGTCGTCACCGAGGGCGGCCTGGCCGCCGTCACCGCCGAGTGGGGCATCGACGACGTCCTGCTGGACACCGCCGGCCCGGCCGAGGTCGAGGCCCGGCTGCGGCTCGCCCTGGGCCGCCTCCAGGTCACCTCCGACGACAGCCCGATGGAGATCCGCAGCGGCGAGCTCTCGGTCGACGAGGCCACCTACTCCGCCAAGCTCCGGGGCCGGGCGCTCGACCTCACCTTCAAGGAGTTCGAGCTGCTCAAGTACCTCGCCCAGCACCCCGGCCGGGTCTTCACCCGGGCACAGCTGCTCCAGGAGGTCTGGGGCTACGACTACTTCGGCGGCACCCGGACGGTGGACGTGCACGTCCGGCGGCTGCGCGCCAAACTCGGCGTGGAGCACGAACAGCTGATCGGCACCGTGCGCAACGTCGGCTACCGCTTCGTCGTCCCGGAGAAACCCGAGAAGGGCGAGCGGCCGGAGCTCTCCCCGCGCCCCTCGGCCCCGCTGGACGCATGACGCCGAAAGCCGGGCGGAACACCTCCCGCCCGGCTTGTCCGGTTCGTCCGGGAGCCGCCCGCAGGCCGGTCGCACCAAGGCCCCAGGGCCCTCTGCCGCCCCGCAGACCACACGCGTAGACTCCCCCCGTGGCCAAAGTGACGCGCGACGATGTAGCCCGGCTGGCTGGAACCTCGACCGCGGTCGTCAGCTACGTCATCAACAACGGGCCGCGCCCGGTCGCACCCGCGACCCGGGAGAAGGTCCTCGCGGCGATCGAGCAGCTCGGCTACCGGCCGAACAGCGTCGCCCAGGCGATGGCCTCCCGGCGCACCAACCTGATCGGCATGGTCGTCCCGGACGCCCGCCAGCCGTTCTTCGCCGAGATGGCGCACGCCGTGGAACGGGCGGCCTCCGAACGCGGCAAGCTCGTGCTGATCGGCAACTCCGACTACGTGGACGACCGCGAGGTGCACTACGTCCGCGCCTTCCTCGGGATGCGCGTCTCCGGCCTGATCCTGGTCAGCCAGGGCCCCTCGCAGCGTGCCGCCGAGGAGTTCGCCGCGATGGAGGGCGCCAAGGTGGTGCTGCTGCACCGCCGGCCCGAGGCGATCGACGACGTCGCGGTGGTCACCGACGACGTGGCCGGCGCCGAGGCGATCGTGCGCCACCTGCTGGAGGTGCACGGACACCCGTACGTCGCCTGCTTCGGCGGCCCGGTCGAGTCCCCCGCACCCGGCGACCCGGTCATCGACCACGTCGAGGGCTGGCAGCGCGCCATGGACGCGCACGGCATCCCCACCGAGCCGCACCTGATCGACGCGCCCTTCCACCGCTACGGCGCCTACGACGTCGCGCTCGACCTGCTGCGCTCGCCGGACCGGCCGCGGGCGATCTTCTGCTCCACCGACGACCAGGCGATCGGCGTTCTGCGGGCCGCCCGCGAGGTCGGCCTGCGGGTCCCGGAGGACCTCGCGGTGGCCGGCTTCGACGACATCCCCGAGGCCGCCCTCGCCGACCCGCCGCTGACCACCGTCGCCTCCGACCGCGACGCGATGGCCCGGGCCGCGGTGGACCTGGTGCTGGACGACTCGCTGATGGTGCCCGGCTCCGACACCGAACGGGTCCGCACCTTCCCCTCCCGGCTGGTCATCCGCCGCTCCTGCGGCTGCGGCGGCAGCTCCCCCGTCCGATCCGGACCGGAGTAGCCGATTCCGCCCGGCAGGCGGCCTGACCAGGCTTTATGAGAACCCAACGGGCTTCTCTCCCCCTTCTGAGCCGGTTCTCATGCACTCCTCATACGCCGGGCGGAGCTTGTTCGCATGAGCGGACAGCAGCAGCACCCCAGCGAGCAGTACGGCACGAACGAGCCCCACGAGCGGTACGGCTCGTACGGGACCCCCGGCACCCACGAGGCCCACGGCTCGTACCGGACCGACACCTCGTACCGGACCGACGAGCGGTACGACCCCGACCGCTCCCACGAACCCCGGGCGATCGAGGGCACCGTGCTCGGCGGCGGCCCGGCCACCGGCAGCGGCACTCCGGCCGGACACGGCTACCACCAGGACCACTCCGACGGCGGCTTCGACGGACCGCCGACCATCCCGCCGACCCCGCCGGAGCCGCCCACCGTCCCCGGCCCGGGCTCCCCCGAGGGCCCCGGCGGCCACGGCAGCCGGGCCCGGCGCGGACTGCTGCGCGGCCGGCTCGCCCTGGTCACCGCCGTCGCCGCGGTCGCCGCCGTACTCGGCGGGGTCACCGGCGGGCTGATCGCCGCCGACCGGCAGAACCCCGATAACCACGTCGGCGCCATCGCCAGCCCGGTCTCCGCCCGCACCGACGGCAGCGCCAACGTGCCCGCCATCGCCGCCGCGGTCTCGCCCAGCACCGTCCAGATCACCGTCAAGACGGGCAACGGCACCGCCACCGGCACCGGCGTCGTCCTGAACGCCGACGGGCAGATCCTCACCAACTACCACGTGATCGACACCGCGGCCGCCGGCGGCCGGATCACCGTCACCTTCAAGGACGGCTCCACCGCCCAGGCCACCGTCACCGGCACCGACAAGTCCCTCGACGTCGCCGTGATCACCGCGACCGGGGCGAAGAGTCTCACCCCCGCCGTCCTCGGCGACTCCGCCGCCGTGGAGATCGGCGACCCGGTCGTCGCCATCGGCAACCCCGACGGCCTCACCGGCACCGTCACCTCCGGCATCATCAGCGCCGAGAACCGCGACGTCACCGTCCAGCTCGACGAGGGCAGCACCAGCGGCAACGGCGGCTTCGGCCTCCCCTTCCTGCCCGGCATGCGCGGCGCCGCCCCGCAGCCCGGCAACGGCAACAGCACCACCTACAAGGCCTTCCAGACCGACGCCGCGCTCAACCCCGGCAACTCCGGCGGCCCGCTGATCAACGCCAGCGGCCAGGTCATCGCCATCAACTCGGCGATGTACGCGCCCAGCGGCTCCGGCTCCTCCGGCGGCGGCGAGGCCGGCAGCGTCGGCCTCGGCTTCGCCATCCCGATCAACGACATCAAGCAGGTCCTGCCGAAGCTCGAAGCCGGCCAAAGCCTGTGAGCCACACTCCCTGAGACGGACAATTGCTCCGAGCAGGCCCTCCAGCCGACGAGAACCCGACGAGAAAGGGCACCCGCCCATGACCCCGTCCGCCGACGACCGCACCACCGCCGAGGCCGGCCACCCCTCCGCCCGGCTCCTCGTGGTCGACGACGAACCCGCCCTCCGGGACGCCCTGGAGAGCAGCCTCGCCTTCGAGGGATACGAGGTCGCCACCGCCACCGACGGCTACGAAGCCCTGGAGTCCGTCGAACGCGACCGGCCCGACCTCGTCCTGCTGGACATCATGATGCCCCGGATGGACGGCCTCACCGCCGTCCGCCGGATGCGCTCGCGCGGCGACACCGTCCCGGTGCTGATGCTCACCGCCCGCGACGCCGTCGGCGACCGGGTCACCGGCCTCGACGTCGGCGCCGACGACTACCTCGCCAAGCCCTTCGAACTCGACGAACTCCTCGCCCGCGTCCGCGCCCTGCTGCGCCGCAACGCCCTCGCCGCCGAGGCCGCCGCCCGCGCCGCCGCCGAGGACGAGAGCGAGGTGCTCGCCTTCGCCGACCTGCGGATGAACACCGCCACCCGCGAGGTCACCCGGGCCGGCAAGCCGATCGAGCTCACCCGCACCGAGTTCATGCTGCTGGAGATGTTCCTCGCCCACCCCCGCCAGGTCCTCACCCGCGAACAGATCCTCAAGGCGGTCTGGGGCTTCGACTTCGAGCCGTCCTCCAACTCCCTGGACGTGTACGTGATGTACCTGCGCCGCAAGACCGAGCAGGGCGGCATGCCCCGCCTGATCCAGACCGTGCGCGGCGTCGGCTACGCCCTGCGCCCGGCCGTCGGCGCGGGCGCGTGAACAACGTTCCGCCCCCTCCGCTGGCGCCGCCACTGACGCCGCCCCGCCGGCCGGGCCGCCGGCAGCGCGTCGTCCACTGGTACCGCTCGCGGTCCCTGCGCAGCCGCCTCACCTTCCTGAGCGCGGCGGCGGTGGCGGTGGCCATCGCGCTGTCGGCGCTGGCGTGCTGGTTCATCGTCGAGAAGCAGCTCTACGACCAGGTTCGATCCGACCTCGCCGGCGCCCCGCCGGGCGTGGCGGGCAGAAACCTCGCCTGCTACGACACCCCCGAACACGCGCTGGAGCGCCAACCCGGTGGCAATATGTCGGAGAACGGCGTGGCAGCTCCTCGGGACACCCAGTTCCTCGCGCTCGGCAGGGGGGTCTGTCTGCCTCCCGGGGCCACCAAGGCGATCGTGGTCGAGCCGAAGGACTCGGCCGCGTTCAACCTCAAACCCGGCCAGGCGGTCATCCGGGAGGGCCGCTACACGAACGGGGATCCCGCACTGGTCCGGCTCACCATGGACCCCCGGTACACCGTGCCGGTCGTCGTCATGGTGGCTGCCCCCACCCAACCCATCGAGGACTCCCTCCAGAGCCTCGCCTTCCTCCTCGGCTCCGTCGCCACCGGCGGCATCCTCCTCGCCGCGATCGCCGGCCGCCTCGTCGCCCGTTCCGCCCTCAAGCCCGTCGACCGGCTCACCGACGCCGTCGAGCACATCGCCCGGACCGAGGAGGTCGGCACCACCATCCCGGTCCACGGGGACGACGAGATCGCCCGGCTCTCCACCTCGTTCAACTCGATGAGCACCGCCCTCGCCAACTCCCGCGAGCGGCAGACCCGGCTGATCGCCGACGCCGGGCACGAGCTCCGCACCCCCCTGACCTCCCTGCGCACCAACGTCGACCTGCTGATCCGCAGCAACGACACCGGTCGCCCGCTGCCCGCCGCGACCAAGACCAAGCTGCTCGGCAACATGAAGGCGCAGATGCAGGAACTCACCGTGCTGATCGGCGACCTGCTCCAGCTCTCCCGCCCGGACACCCCGAAGAGCGGCCCGGCGCCGACCGTCGTCGCCCTGCACGAGCTCGCCGGGCGGGCCGTCGAACGGGCCAAGCTGCGCGGCCCGGGGCTGGTCTTCGAGACCACCACCGAGCCCTGGTACGTGCACGGCGACGCGGCCGGGCTGGAGCGGGCGGTGATCAACCTGCTGGACAACGCGGTCAAGTACAGCCCGCCCGGCGGCACCATCGACGTCCGGCTCCGGCAGGGCGTGCTGACCGTCCGCGACCACGGCCCCGGCATCCCGCCGGACGAGCTCCAGTACGTCTTCGACCGGTTCTGGCGATCCCCCTCCTCTCGCCAACTTCCGGGCTCCGGGCTGGGGTTGTCGATCGTCGCGCAGAGCGTCCGGGAGGCGGGCGGCGAGGTCACGCTCGGTCCGGCCGCCGACGGCGGTCCGGGCGCCCTGGCCACCGTCCGGCTGCCCGGCGGCCCCGCCCCGGAATGACGGCCCCGGAGTGACGC
>NZ_JBHUAF010000423.1:0-7182 GCF_042789895.1 Kitasatospora sp. NPDC056783 | reverse complement strand
GCCGGGGGCGGGCCCATCGGGAGCCGCCGGGTCAGCGGTCCCAGCGGTAGAACTCCCGCGCCATCGCGTCCTTGGGCTCCCGCCAGGTGGCCGGATCGTAGGCCTGCACGTAGGCGGTCAGCCGGTCGCTGACGGTGCGGAACTCGGGGTGCCCGACGACCTTGGCGACGGCCGGGCCGGGCGGCCGGTCGGCCTCGATCAGGTGCAGGTAGACGTCGCCGAACTGGAAGAGGCTGCGGCCGGTGACGCCGATCAGGTGCGGCAGCTCGCCCTGGTCGGACCGGGCGAACACCTCGGCGATGTCCGGCGCGGCCTCGGGCTTCATCCGGGCGACGATCAGCGCCCGGTGCACGCCGGTCACAGCTCCGCCGCCCGCTTCTCGACCTTCTCCCGGATCAACTGCATCTGGATCTTCGAGTTCCGGTCGATGTGGCTGGTCATGCCCTCGTCGTCGACCGGGGCGGTGGGCTTCATGGCGAAGTCCTGGATCCAGCGCATCTTCGTGCCGGCCGGCACCTGCGCGTACTCCCAGCGGATCTCCATGAACTCGAACGGGCCGGGCTCGACCCGGCGGGCGCGCACCGACAGCGAGTCCCGGTCGGTGGTGCGCTCGGAGACCCAGCTCCACACCCGGCCGTTCTCGTCCGGGTGCATGGTGAGCCGGAACTGCACGCGGGAGCCGTCGCGTTCCAGCACGTCCACCGAGGCGTACTCGCTGAACAACCGCGGCCAGTTCTCCAGGTCGTTGGTCATCTCCCAGACCAGGTCGAGCGGAGCGGTGATGACGATCTCGTTGTCGGTGTGTCCGGGCATGTCAGGCACCGGCCTTCGTGGCGAGGGAGGAGTTGACCAGTTGCAGGAACTCGGCCGGGGTCTTGGCCGACTCGGCGCCCGAGGTGACCTTGAGGCCGTGCCGGTTCTCCAGCTCGCCGACCACACCGAGCAGGCCGAGCGAGTCGACGCCGAACGTCTCGAACTGCGCGCCCGGCCGCTCCAGGTCGCCGGGGTCGACGGCGACGCCGGCCCGGGCCTCCAGCAGCGCGGCGAGTTCCGGATAGCTGAGGGTGTTGCTCACGGGGTGTCCCTTCGGAGGTGTGACGGGTGGGTCAGGGCCGCTCCCCGCGCCGCAGCACCAGCGCGGAGTTGGAGCCCATCAGCCCGCGGCTGAGCACCAGCGCGGTGTTCAGCTCGGCCGGACGGGCGCGGCCGGTCACCAGGGCGAGGTCGTGGCAGACCTCGGTGACGTTGGGGGTGGGCGGCAGCACGCCGTCCTCCATGGCCAGGACGGCGGCGGTCACGTCGAGCATCGGGGCGCCGCAGTAGGCCCGCCCGGTACCGGTCTTGGGCGCGGTGACCGGGACCCGCTCGGCGGCCGGGCCGAGCGCGTCGGACAGCGCCAGGGCCTCGGCCCGGTCGGCGGCCGGCACCCCGAGGGCGTCCGCGAAGACCACGTCGACCTCCTCGGCGGCGATGCGGGCGTCGTCCAGCGCGATCCGGATCGCGGCCGCCAGCCCCTCCCGGGACTCCGCCCAGCGGGAGGCCCCGGTGAAGGTGGTGCCGTGCCCGGCCAGCCGTGCCCGGACGTGGGCGCCGCGCCGGCGGGCCGTCTCCTCGTCCTCCAGCAGCAGCATCGCGCCGCCTTCGGCGGGGGAGAAGCCGCAGGCCTGCGCGGTGAACGGCAGGTACGCCCGGTCGGCCCGCTCGGCCAGGCTGAGTTCGGGATAGCCGAGCTGGCAGACCATCGAGTACGGCGCCAGCGGGGCCTCGGCGGCGCCGGCCACCACCGCGTCGGTGCCGCGCTCGATCGTGCGGGCGGCGTGCGCGAGGGCGTCCAGCCCGCCGGCCTCGTCGCTGGCGACCACGGCGCACGGGCCCTTGTAGCCGCCGCGGATCGAGATCTGACCGGTGCTGGCCGCGTAGAACCAGGCGATGGACTGGTAGGGGCCGACGAACCTCGGCCCCTGGCCCCAGAGTTGCTGGAGCTCGCGCTGGCCGAACTCGCCGCCGCCGGAGCCGGCCGCGGTCACCACGCCGACGGCGTAGGGACGTTCGGGGTCGGGCCGGAACCCGGCGTCCGCCACCGCGAGGTCGGCGGCGGCCATCGCGTAGTGCGTGAACCGGTCGGTCTGCACCAGGTAGCGGTTGTCGATCGCCGACTGCGGATCGAACCCGTTCACCTGGCCCGCGATCCGGAGCGGCAGCTCGGTGCAGCCCTCGCGGGATATCCGGTCGAGGACGCTCACGCCCTGCCTGGTGGCCTTCCAGAAGGCGTCGGCCCCGACGCCGTTCGGAGCCACCACGCCGAGGCCGGTGACCACCGCCCGGCGGTTCTGCTGACGTGACGTCATGGAACTTCACCCCGTTCTGTTGAGCACGACGGCGGACTGGAATCCGCCGAATCCGCTGCCGACCGAGAGGATGTGGCTCAGCGGCAGCTCGCGCGCGGTGCGCGGCACGTAGTCGAGGTCGCACTCCGGGTCCGGAGTCTCGTAGTTGGCGGTCGGCGGGACGACGCCGTGGGCGAGCGCCAGGGTGCAGGCGACCACCTCGATGGCGCCGATCGCGCCGAGCGAGTGCCCGACCATCGACTTGATCGAGCTCATCGGGGTCTCGAAGGCGTGTCGGCCCAGCGAGCGCTTGACCGCGGCGGTCTCGTGCCGGTCGTTCTGCTTGGTGCCCGAGCCGTGCGCGTTGACGTAGTCCACGTCGGTGCGGTCCACCCGGGCGTGGGCGAGCGCGTGGTCGATCGCCCGGGACATCTCCAGCCCCTCCTTGGTGAGGCCGGTCATGTGGTAGGCGTTGCCGAAGGTGGCGAAGCCGCCGATCTCGCCGTAGATCCGGGCGCCGCGGCGGCGGGCGTGCTCCAGTTCCTCCAGCACCAGGACGGCGCCGCCCTCGCCGAGGACGAAGCCGTCCCGGTCGGCGTCGAAGGGGCGGGAGGCGTGCCGCGGATCGTCGTTGCGCTCGCTGGTGGCCTTGATGGCGTCGAAGCAGGCGACGGTGATCGGCGAGATCGGGGAGTCGGAGGCACCGGCGACGCAGATGTCGGCGCGTCCCTCCTCGACCGCCTGGAAGCCGTAGCCGATCGCGTCCAGGCCGGAGGTGCAGCCGGTGGAGACGGTCTGCACCGGGCCGTGCGCGCCGGTCCGCTCGGCGACCGTGGAGGCCAGTGTGCTGGGGGCGAAGGCCCGGTGCAGCTGCGGTTCGGCCTGTCGGTGGTCCACGTCCCAGCGCGCTCCGGCCGAACTCACCAGGGCGTAGTCGTGCTCCAGCCGGGTGGTGCCGCCGACGGCGGTGCCGAGCGAGACGGCGATCCGCCACGGGTCCTCGGCGGCCAGGTCCAGACCGGCGTCGGCGATCGCCTCGTCGGCCGCGACCATCGCGAACTGCACGTAGCGGTCGGCCCGTTCGACGTCCGCCGGGTCCAGCCCGTGGGCCGCCGGGTCGAAGTCGACCTCGGCGGCGATCCGGGAGCGGAACCCGGCGGGGTCGAAGAGCGTGATGCCCCGGGTCGCGGTGCGGCCGGCCGTCAGCAGGTCCCAGAACGCCGGGACACCGACCCCGCCGGGCGCGACCACACCGATCCCGGTGACGGCGACGCGCCGGGTCACGAGCCCGCCTTGGCGTGTTCCGGCGGGCCGGAGGTCACGCCCTCCTCGGTGCTCACGTGGCCGAGGTCGGGCCGCGGGGCGAGCGGCCCCAGGTGGAAGACCATCCGGGCCTCGGTGTCGCCGACGTTGCGGAACCGGTGGCGCATGTTGATCGGGATCATCAGACCCTGGTCGGGCTTGAGCGGGTGGGCCTTCCCGTCCAGGTCCACCTCCAGGTCGCCGCAGACGACGAACACGAACTCCTCGGAGTACGGGTGGTAGTGCTCGTTGATCCGCTCGCCGGGCTTGACGATCGCCAGGCCCGTGAAGCCGCTGGTCGCGCCGCAGCTGGTCGGCGTGAGCATGGTGCGCAGCTCGGCGCCGTGGCGGCGGTTCTCCGGCGCCTCGTGGACGCTGACGATCCGTGGGTACTGCGTGGTGGTCATGGAGGTCTCCCGTGGGGTGACGGAACGTCAGTTGTTGATCGGGTCGGCGGACCGGCGGTCGGTGACGGGGCTCATGGCGCGGGCGGCGAGGAAGGCGCCGAGCCCGGCGACGGTGCGCAGGTCGCCCCGCGGGCCGAGGTCGAGCAGCCCGGCGAGCACGACCGCCTGCCCGTCGTCGGCCACCCCGAGCGCGGCCGCCGGGTCGGCCTCGGCCGGCACCCGCAGGTCGACCAGGCGCACCACCACGTCCTCCCGGTGGAAGACGGTGGCCGCGGCGACCGGCCCGGTCGGGTCGGCGGTGGCCAGGTTGTCGTGTTCGGCCAGCAGCTCGGCCACCGCCTTGCCCCCGCCCGGACGGACCGGGTAGAGCACGGCGTGCCGGTGCAGCCGGGCCGAGGCGGGGGAGCTGGCGATGGCCTGGTGGCGGGCGGGCAGCGCGGCCTTGGCGAAGAACGCCCGGGCGGCCTGCGGGTCGCCCAGCTGCCGGGCCTCCTCCAGGTGCGGGTTGAGCGCCTCCTCGACGGCCCGCACCTCGGGCTGCATCGCCACGTGGCGCAGCGCGTCGCCGAGGTCGCCGACCACCTCGACGGCGCGCACCACCCGGTTGCCGAGCATGAACAGCGAGGTGCGCCGCAGCCGGGTGTGCTGGTCCACCTCGGCCCGGGGGGAGGCGTAGCCGGAGAGGATGCGGGCCACCTCGGGCTCGCTGCCGGGCTTGACCGTGAAGGTCAGCGCGTGGCGGACCACCCCGTCCGGGCCCGGTTCGGCCTTGGGCGGGCCCACGTGCCCGGCGGGCGCGGTGCGCGGCAGCCCCGGCGGCACCTCGATCGGGGCCCGGGTGCCGGTCGAGCCGGCCGCCGAGGTCTCGCGCAGCACGGCGTAGCGCAGCGAGGTGAAGTTGTCGCTGACGCAGCCGTGCATCGGCTTGACCATCTCCCGGTGGGCCGGGCTGTCCACCCAGGTCAGGAAGGTCTCCTGGTCCTTCCACTCGCTGGTGATCAGCCACTGGCGCGGGTCGTTGATCGACTGGCACAGCTGGTCGCTGACGTGGCCGGGGACGGAGGCCACCTGGTGGCGCAGCTGCTCGTACACGTCGAGGAAGCGCTGCTGGGCGCCGTCCTGGATCTCCAGCATCAGCACGACCCGCAGCCGGGTGTCGGCCTCGTCGTGCTGCTTCGGCTGGGGTTCGGACAGAGTTGTCATGATCCACTTTCTGCTCAGGGCCGCACGCTGGGGGCCGTGTCGGCCGCGCCCGGCGGGTGCTCCCCGGCCTGGGAGGCGGTGCGACGGCGGTTCGGCCGGGCGGTCGGCGCCAGGCCTGAGGTCGATCGTGGGCGGCGCACCGGGCGCGGCGCGAGATTTGCGGGCCATCCGGGCGAAGGAGCGGCAGGGGCGCCCTCGGGCGGGGGATGGAAGAGCGGGGCCCCCGGTCGAGCGGGCCCGTCGAGGGCGGCGCCGAGCCCAGTCGCCGGGCCGCGCAATCACCGGACAGGGTGGAGCAACTGATGAATCCGAAGGTTGACGACCGGGTGCCGGTCCTGATCGTGGGCGGCTCGCTGGTCGGGCTGTCGGCCGCACTCTTCCTCGGTCGGCTCGGGGTCAGGCACCTGTTGGTCGAGAAGCACCCCGACACCTCGCACCACCCGCGCGGGCGCGGCAACAACATCCGCACCATGGAGCTGTACCGGGTGGCCGGGATCGAACCGGCGATCCGCGAGGCGGCCTCGGTCCTCGCGCCCAACCACGGCATCCTCCAGGCGCCCTCGCTGACCGGCGCCGAGCAGGAGTGGCTGTTCCGGGAGATCGATCCGGGCGGCCGGCTGGCCCGGTTCAGCCCCAGCTCCTGGTGCCTGTGCAGCCAGAACGACCTGGAGCCGGTGCTGCGCCGCGCGGCCCGCGAGCTCGGCGGCGACCTTCGGTTCGGCACCGAGCTGGTCTCCTTCGAGCAGGACGCGGAGGGCGTCACCTCGGTGGTGCGCAGCCGGGAGAACGGCGAGGAACGGGTGGTGCGCTCGGAGTTCCTGATCGCGGCGGACGGCCCGCGCAGCCCGGTCCGCGAGCGCCTGGGCATCGGCCAGAGCGGCAAGGGCGAGCTGTTCCACAACGTCAGCATCACGTTCCGGGCCAAGCGGCTGGCCGAGGTGGTCGGCGACCGGCACTTCATCGCCTGCTACCTGACCAACCCGGAGGCGGACGGCGCGCTGCTGCCGGTGGACAACCAGGAGGAGTGGGTCTTCCACGCGCCCTGGCACCCCGAGCACGGCGAGCCGCTGGAGGCCTTCACCGACGAGCGCTGCGAGCGGCACATCCGCACCGCCGTCGGACTGCCGGAGCTGGACGTCGAGGTGACGGGCCGGGCCCCCTGGCACGCGGCCGAGCGGGTGGCCGAGCGGTACGGCACCGGGCGGGTCTTCCTCGCCGGGGACTCGGCGCACGAGATGTCCCCGACCGGCGCGTTCGGTTCCAACACCGGCATCCAGGACGCCCACAACCTGGCCTGGAAGATCGCCGCCGTGCTGTGCGGCTGGGCCGGGCCGCGGCTGCTGGAGACGTACGGGCAGGAGCGCCGGCCGGTCGCGAAGGTGACCGGCGAGCGGGCCTCGGCCCGCTCCGCCGAGCACAGCCACCCGGGCTACGCGGTGGTGCCGGGGGCGGGCCGGCAGGCCGGGGTGCTGGCGGTGGCGCTCGGCTACCGCTACCCGGTGGGCGCGGTGATCGGCGTGGACCGGACCGGACCGGTGGTCCCCGAGCAGTTCGAGTCGGCGGGCGAGCCGGGCAGCCGGGCCCCGCACCAGTGGCTGCACCGCGCGGGCGTGAAGCTCTCCACGCTGGACCTGTACGAGCAGGCGATGGTGCTGCTCACCGGCCCCGAGGGCGGTGCCTGGCAGGAGGGCGCCCGGCGGGCCGCCGACCGGCTGGCCGTCCCGTTGGACGGCTACCGGGTGGGCGACGGCGCGGAGGACGACCTGGCCCCGGAGCCCGGCGCGGACTTCGCCGCCCTGCACGGCATCGGCCTGTGGGGCGCCGTGCTGGTCCGCCCGGACGGCTTCGTCGCCTGGCGCTCGGCCGGTCCGGCGCAGGACGCCGAGGCCGAGGTCGCCACGGCGCTGCGGACGGTGCTGGGCCTCTGAGGGGCGCGGAAGGGC
>NZ_JBHUAF010000422.1:0-7185 GCF_042789895.1 Kitasatospora sp. NPDC056783 | reverse complement strand
GAGCCGGGGCCTCCGTTCAGGAGGAGAGGCGGTTCAGTGCCGCGGTGGCGATGCCCTCGACGTAGCCCGGGGCGTCGGTGGGCCGGCCGGTGACTTCGAGGACGGCGACCCTGGTGCCGCTGCGCAGGACCGCGGCCCCGCCGCTGAAGACGCCGTCGCCGTTGTAGGACGGGTACCAGTGGGCGGTGCCGCCGTTGACGGTCAGGGTGTGGGCCGCGCCGTAGTACCAGTGGCCGGCGGGCTCGTCCTGGCAGTCCTGGAGGAGCGCGACGAACTGCTGCTCCCAGGCGGCGGCCGTGGTCCCGGTGGGGGCGCTCGCGGCCGACTCGGTCAGCCGGCCGGTGGTGTCGAAGGTCCAGGTCACGGACGCGTACGCGGTGGCCTGGCCGTTGGTCTGGCTGCGCATCGTCTCCTCCCCGGAGCACGCGGACAGCCCCTGGCGCCCGGCCAGCTCGATGGTCGCGCCGACCGGGTTCGGGCCCCGCCGGAAGTCCTCGCTCTGGAGGAGGGCGGCGGAACCGAGTCCGGCGGCGGCCGCGGTCGGACGGGCGGCCGCGGCGCGGTGCGTGGCCCCGTCGGCGGTGGCCGACTGGCTGCCGACGACGCTGACCGCGATCAGTGCGGCGGCGCAGCAGGCCGCGGCGGCGACCCGGTTGCGGCGAACGGACTTCTGCTGGACTGCCTGGTTCTCGGTCATCTGGTCCCCCTGCTGGTCGGGACGCCTGCTGCGTCCTCGTACAACCGGGGAGATGCCGCCGCGGGAGGGAAAGTTGGAGCCCGGACCGGCTGTTTCACAGCTGTGACAGAGCGGTCCTGACGACGCGGTCCATCGCGGCCGTCCCCAGGCAGGCGCCGACCTCCAGCACCCCGTAGTGGTTGCCGCTGCGCAGCACGGCGATGCCGCCGCAGGGCTCCGTGCCCTCGGGCGCCCTGCCGGTGGTGTTGAGGGTGCCCTGGTACACGCCCATCCAGCTCGCGGTGACGTCCGGGGCGAGCCGGAGCGTCGTCGTCCTTCCGTAGACCCAGTGCCCTACCGGTTCCTCCTGGCAGGGCACCTGCTCCAGCAGCAGGCGCTGGGCGAAGTTCTCCGCCAGGGAAGGATTCTGGGTCTCGGAGGCGACCTCGCGGGCGACCTGGTCGGCGTGGTCGAAGGCCTGCGTGGGGTCGTCCGGACCGGTGCGGGTGCCGGTCATCAGTCCGCGGAAGTGGGCGCCGGGCCCGCCCAGGGTCTGGGTGAGGGTCTTCTCGCCGGTGCAGGCCGCGTTGGCGTAGTTCCCGTCGCCGTACCGGTCGGTGACGTGGATCCGCTCGATGTCCATGTCCGGGCCGAACGCCGCGGGTTCCAGCAGGTTCGCCGCCGTCACCGGCCCGGTCGCACCGGTCACACCGGTCGTCGGGGCGGACGCCGGGACGGACGCCGGGGCGGAGCCGGAGGCCGAGGACGCGGGCGCGGTGGCGCCGGGGGGCGACGGCAGGACGAACCGGCCGGTCGCCAGCCCGAGCGCGGCGGCCGCCACCAGGGCGGCGACGGCGGACCGCCGCCGGACGAGGACGCGGCCACCACCCGCCGCGGGACCGCCGGTCACTGACCGGTGACCAGGTGCTCGCGCATGAAGCGGCGGGCCTGGTGGATGCGGTCCTTGACCGTGCCCAACGGGGCGCCCAGCTGTTCGGCCACCTGGGCGTAGGTCAGGTCGCCCAGGTCGCGCAGCACGAAGGACTCCACCAGGGCGGGGTGCTGCCGCTCCAGCGCGGCCAGCGCCTCCATCAGGTCGAGCCTGGTCCCGGCGATGACGCTGGTGGTGCGCGGGTCCACGGGCTCGGGGAGGTCGGCGTGGCTGTCTTCGGCGCGCCGGCGCATCGAGCGGTAGGTGGACCGGGCCGCGTTCGAGGCGATCACCGTCACCCAGCCCAGGAAGGAGCCGCGGCCCCCGTACTCGCCCAGGTGCGTGCTGACGGACAGCAGCGCGTCCTGCGCCGCCTCCTCCGCGTCGGCGTGGTGGGGCAGGAAGCGCGAGCAGCGGCGCAGCACCACCGGCCGCAGCTTGGCCAGCAGGTACTCCATCGCCCCCGGGTCGCCCGCCCGAGCAGCCACCACGAGCCGTTCCAGCTCGTCTTCCTCGAACACCCGGATCCCCCCGTCTCGCCCCGCCCGGCGTCCCCCGTCGAACGGGAGTTCCACACTCCCCCCGACTCCGGCAGAATGCTGCCACATGCGCAAGCTCGGCCGTTACCTCCTCCTGGAGCGGCTCGGAGCCGGCTCCTTCGCCACGGTCTGGAAGGCCTACGATCCGGAGCTCGACACCGAGGTCGCGGTGAAGGTGCTGGCCGAGAACTGGGCCGCCAACGCCGATGTGCGCGAGCGGTTCCTGACGGAGGCGAGGCTGCTGCGCCGGATCGCCAGCCCGCGGGTCGTCCGGGTGCACGACGTCGGGGTGCAGGAGGACCGGCCCTACTTCGTCATGGACTACGTGCGCGGCGGCACCCTGGCGGACCGGGTCGGTCAGTGCGACCCGCGGGAGGCGCTGCGGCTGGCCGCGGAGGCGGGCTACGCGGTCCAGGTCCTGCACGAGGCGGGCGTGGTGCACCGCGACGTCAAGCCGTCCAACCTGCTGCTCGCCACCGGCCCCGCACCCGCCGCGGTGCTGGTGGCGGACCTGGGCAGCGCGAAGCGACTGGCCGACGCGTCCGGGCTGACGGTGACCACGGGCACGCCCGCGTACATGGCCCCGGAACAGGCCTTCCAGACCGGCGGGTTCGACGGGAGGGCCGACGTGTACGCGCTGGCCGTCGTGGCCTACGAACTGCTGACCGGGCAGAAGCCGTTCGGCCCGGGCGGGCGCGCCGCGGCCATGATGACCGACCGGCCGACCGCCTCGACGCTGCCGGCGCTCCCCACCGGAACGGAACTCTCCCCGAACGTCGCCCTGCTGCTGCGGGCCGCGATGTCCGTCGAGCCGGCGGACCGACCGCCGACCGCCCGGGCCTTCGCGGACGCGCTGCTGGCTCCGGTACCGCCGTCCCGGCCCCTGGAGGGCCCGGGGTGGCTGACCCCGCGCGCGGTCTGGCTGGCGTCGGGCACGGTGTTCACGGCGGCGACCCTGCTGAGCTGGCTGCGGCGTTGAATCCGACGGGGCCGGCGCCCCGGCCGCTCCACCGGAGCCGCCGGGGCGGTGGCGCTCAACCCAGCTGGGAGAACCCCTCGGTGGCGATCTCCTCGAAGACGGCGAGATCGGTCTCGAAGATCGAGTCGGGGATCGGCCAGTGGATCACCAACTCCGTGATGCCCAGCTCCCGGTAGGTACCGGCCCAGTCCACGAAGGCGTCCACCGACTCCAGCGGCTTCTCCGCGGTCGAGCCCTGGAGCAGCACCTTCTCCAGCGTCGCCACGTCCCGGCCCTGTGCCTCGCAGACGGCCGTCAGCTTCTCGATCTGCCGCGCGACGACGCCGGGCGCCTGCTCCACCGGTACGTCCGCCGGGCCCTTCGGGTCCCCGTACGTCACCCAGCCCTGCCCGTACTCGGCCGCCAGCCGCATTCCGCGCGGCCCGGCCGCCGCGACGTAGAACGGCAGCCGCGGGGTCTGCACGCACCCGGGGATGTTCCGGGCCTCGACCGCCGAGTAGTACGTGCCCTCGCGGGTGGTGGCGTCGTTGGTCAGCAACTCGTCCAGCAGCGGCAGGAACTCCCCGAACCGGTCCGCCCGCTCCTTCGGCGACCAGGCCTCCTGCCCCATCGCCGTCGCGTCGAACCCCGTCCCGCCGGCCCCGATCCCCAGCGTGAACCGCCCGCCGGACACGTCGTCCAGCGTGATCAACTCCTTCGCCAGCGTCACCGGGTGGCGGAAGTTCGGCGAGGTGACCAGGGTCCCCAGCCGCAGCCGCTCGGTCGCGCACGCCGCCGCCGTCAGCGTCGGCAGCGAGCCGAACCACGGCTCGTCCTGGAACGAGCGCCAGCTCAGGTGGTCGTAGGTGTAGGCGGTGTGGAAGCCGAGCTCCTCGGCCCGCCGCCAGATCTTCTGCCCCTCGCTCCACCGGTGGACGGGGAGGATCACGGTGCTCAGTCGCATGTCCCCGACCCTACGCGGGCCGGCCCGGGAGCGGGGTGCCCTACGGGTGCGGGCGGGTGCGTTGGGTGGGGAGGGAGGGCGCGGCGGTGCGGCGGGCGAGGTCGGCGAGGGTGTGGAAGAGGACGTCGCCGAGCAGGACCGGGTCGCGCGAGGCATCGGGAGCCGGCGCGGCGCGGGAGTCGGGGTGGGCGGTCGGGGGCGGCTGGTCACGGAGCTGGCGTGTGGGCATGGCTCTTCCTGCCGACGGGGTGGCCGTGGCGGTTTTCTGCCCGCCGGGGCCGGGCGGGCACCCCGGAGGCGGGCGGATCGGCCGGAAACGGCGCATGAAGGGCTTGATCACGGCGCGGGCGGTGGCCGGCCGCGAACCGCCGCCGGTGACCGGGCGGCGCCGATGGGCGAAGATGGACCGGTGACCGAACCCCGTACCGCACCCCGCCTCATCGCCACCGACCTGGACGGCACCCTGCTCTGCTCCGGCGGCACCGTCTCCGACCGCACCGCCGCGGCGCTGGCGGCGGCCGAGGCGGCCGGGGTGCGGGTGGTGTTCGTGACCGGGCGGCCGCCGCGCTGGATGCAGCAGGTGAGCCCGCACATCGGCGGCCACGGGGTGGCGATCTGCTCGAACGGCGGCGCGGTGGTGGACGTGCGGCGCGGCGAGCTGCTGGAGACCTTCCCGCTGCCGGTGGAGACCACCCTGGCGGTGGTCGAGGCGCTGCGGGCCGAGCTGCCCGGCACCGCGTTCGCCTTCGAGTACCCGGGCGGCTGGGCCCGCGAGGCCGGGTACGCGGTGCCGATGTGGGGCGGCGACGAGCTGGAGCACCACGTCGGCCCGGCGGAGGAGCTGCTGGGCGCCGACGGCCCGGTCCGGGGTCTGTTCAAGCTGCTGGCCAAGCACCCGGACCTCGACCCGGACACGTTCCTCGCCGAGGCCCGGGAGACCGCCGGGCACCTGGCCGAGATCACCCGCTCCGCGGCGATCCCGCTGCTGGAGATCAGCGCGCCCGGCGTCACCAAGGCCAGCACGCTGGCCCGCTGGTGCGCCGGGCACGGGATCGACCGGAGCGAGGTGGTGGCCTTCGGCGACATGCCGAACGACCTGGAGATGCTGGCCTGGGCCGGTACCGCGTACGCCGTCGCCAACGCGCACCCGCAGGTGCTGGCGGCGGTGCCGCGGCACACGGTGAGCAACGAACAGGACGGCGTCGCGGCGGTGCTGGAGCGCCTGCTCGGCCTCCAGGGCGCGCCCGGGCGGGCCTGAAGCCCCCGGGCGCGACCCGCCCCTGTTGGGCCCTGTCTAGCCGAAGCGGCCGTTGACGTAGTCCGAGGTCCGCTGGTCGCGCGGACTGCCGAAGATCTGCCCGGTCGGCCCGGCCTCGACGATCCGCCCCGGGGTGTCGTGGGTGGCCAGGAAGAACGCGCAGCTCTGCGAGACGCGCTGGGCCTGCTGCATGTTGTGGGTGACGATCACGATGGTGAGCCGCCCGCGCAGTTCGTCGATGGTCTCCTCGACCCTCCGGGTGGAGGTCGGGTCGAGCGCCGAGCACGGCTCGTCCATCAGCAGGATGTCCGGCGAGACGGCCAACGACCGTGCGATGCACAGGCGTTGCTGCTGCCCGCCGGAGAGCGCCCCGCCCGGGGTGTGCAGCCGGGTGGACACCTCGTCCCAGAGCCCGGCCCGGCGCAGGCTGGTCTCCACCAGGTGCTGGCGCTCCTCCTTGGACACCTTGATGCCGGCCAGCTTGAGCCCGCTGGAGACGTTGTCCTGGATGGACATCGCCGGGAACGGGTTGGGCCGCTGGAACACCATCCCGATCCGGCGCCGCACCTCGGCGGGGCGCCGCCCGGGCCGGTAGACGTCGTCCCCGTCCAGCAGCACCTCGCCGGCGAGGGCGGCGCCGCGCACCATCTCGTGCATCCGGTTGAGGATCCGCAGGTAGGTGGACTTGCCGCAGCCGGACGGGCCGATCAGCGCGGTGACCTCGCCGGCCGGCATCGCCAGCGAGACCCGCTCCAGCACCTTGCGGGTGCCGAACCAGGCCGAGACGTCCCGGGTCTCCAGCCCGGCCAGCGGCTCGCCGTCGGGGTACTGGTCACCGGTGTAGTGGTCGCCGGTGTTCCGGTCACCGGTGTACGGGGCGACCGGGGGGAGGGTGATGGTGTCGGCGACCGGATCGGTCGCCGGAGTGTCGGTCAGTGGTGCGTCGGTCATCGGAACGGTCCTCCGGGCGCGCGTCAGTAGAGGTTGGGCAGCAGGGCGGCGGCGTTCTCGTAGACCGCCCAGAGCAGTGCGCCGACCACCGGCGCGAGGCTGAGGTACGCGGCCGAGCGCCGCCAGTACCGGGCCAGCGCCAGGGCACCGGCCACCGTGCCGAGCAGGCCGAGCGACCACAGCTGGAGCGTGGCCAGCGCGCCCTTGTCCGCGGCCAGGGCCTTGTCGTACGGGACGGTCCGGGGCCGGCCGCCGGGGTTCTGCTCCGGGTCGCCGTCCAGCCGGGCGCCGATCAGCACGGTGGAACCGGGAATCCAGTCGGAGTCGCCGGTGACCAGCACCAGCCGGTTGCGGGCCGGGTCGGTGATCGGGTGGTCGCCGTCGCCGTACACGTTGACGGTGTAGGTGAACTTGCCCTGGCCGGTGGTGGCTTCGATCTTGTCGCCGACCCGCAGCTTGGACAGCGAGGCGAACGGTGCCCCGAAGGTGGCACCGCGGCCGAAGACCACCGCGACCCCGCGCTGGCCGGGCAGCGCGGTGTCCCGGCGGTGGCCGGGGCCGCGCATCAGGTCCCGGCCGGTGGTGCCCTCGACCACCACGGCCTGGTGCAGGCCGATCGCCGGGATGTCCAGCAGCGCCACCGGGGCGCCGTCGGCGGCCGCGCCGGTCGGGGCGACCGCCCGGGCCAGCTGGTCGCGGAAGGTCTTGTACCCGGTCGACTGGTAGTGCCGCTGCTGGACGTTCGAGAGCGTGAACAGGAACCCGACGAAGCCGAGCACCAGCGCGGCCGCGAGGCTGACCGCCCAGGCGCCCTGGAGGAAGCGCCGCCGCCCGGCGGAGACGGCCGGCCGGGCCGGGGCGGCGGCGGGCGCCGCGGGGCCGGGCGGCGGCACCGGCGCGGGCCGGGC
>NZ_JBHUAF010000421.1:0-7234 GCF_042789895.1 Kitasatospora sp. NPDC056783 | reverse complement strand
GTGCGGGGCGGGCTCAGATGAGGCCCAGCTCCTGGACCGCGTCGCGCTCCTCGGCCAGCTCCTGGACCGAGGCGTCGATGCGGGCGCGCGAGAAGTCGGAGATCTCCAGGCCCTGGACGATCTCGAACTTGCCGTCCTTGGTGGTGACCGGGAAGGAGGAGATCAGGCCCTCCGGAACGCCGTAGGAGCCGTCGGAGACGACGCCCATGGAGGTCCAGTCGCCCTCGGCGGTGCCGTTGACCCAGGTGTACACGTGGTCGATGGCGGCGTTGGCGGCCGAGGCGGCCGAGGAGGCGCCGCGGGCGTCGATGATGGCGGCGCCGCGCTTGGCGACGGTCGGGATGAAGTCGTTCTCCAGCCAGCCCAGGTCGCTGCCGACGGCCTCGAAGGCCGGCTTGCCGGCGACCTCGGCCTGGAAGATGTCCGGGTACTGGGTCGCGGAGTGGTTGCCCCAGATGGTGACGCGCTTGATGTCCGAGACCAGGGAGCCGGTCTTGGCGGACAGCTGGCCGAGGGCGCGGTTGTGGTCCAGGCGGGTCATCGCGGTGAAGCGCTCCGCCGGGACGTCCGGGGCGTTGCGCTGGGCGATCAGGGCGTTGGTGTTGGCCGGGTTGCCGACGACCAGGACCTTGATGTCGTCCGCGGCGTGGTCGTTGATGGCCTTGCCCTGCGGGCCGAAGATGCCGCCGTTGGCCTGGAGCAGGTCACCGCGCTCCATGCCCGCGGTGCGCGGACGGGCGCCGACCAGCAGCGCGACGTTGGCGCCGTCGAAGGCCTCGGCCGGCTTGTCGGTGATGGTGATGTCGCGCAGCAGCGGGAAGGCGCAGTCGACGAGCTCCATGGCGGTGCCCTCGGCGGCCTTCAGGCCCTGCGGGATCTCCAGGAGGCGCAGGTTCACCGGCACGTCGGCACCGAGCAGGTGGCCCGAGGCGATGCGGAAGAGCAGCGCGTAGCCGATCTGGCCGGCCGCTCCGGTGATGGTGACGTTGACGGGGGTGCGAGTCATTTCTACCTTCTCCAGCAAATCGCCAGGTGCCCCAGGCACACCGGCGCACTGGAGCCGAGGACGGTCTCTCGACATCGAGAGACCGGCGTCAGGTTATCGCAAAGGAAAGCCTATGCCGCGTGTGCGGGCCTGGCTGATGCGTCACAGACGCGGCACGGCCCCCGCCCGGGCCCCCGGAAATTCCAGGGAGCCCCGGGCGGGGGCCGCGGCGGGCCCGCGGATCCGTGTTTGGGCCGGCCCATCAGCTGGCCGATGTTGTCCAGCAGCGGGATCTGCAGCCACGGGTTCGGCTGTGCCACCAGGGTCAGCAGCACGATCGAGGCCCCCAGGAAGGTCAGCACGACGACGTCGGTGAAGCGGCTGCGCACCGCCAGCATCCCGACCTCGGGCAGCACCAGCCGGAGCACCGCGCCGAGCAGCACCCCGCAGCCGAGGATCAGCAGCCCGTACTTGAAGCCGTCCTTGAAGTCGGCGAACCAGGTGACCGCCAGGCCGGCGCCGACCACCAGCAGGACCAGCGTGATCGGCCACTGCCGCACGGGCAGCGCGTGGTCGCGTCCGAGGGCCGCGGCCGAGCCCTCCGGAGGCAGGGTGCCGGTGGTCTTGACCGGCCTGCGGCTGGGCCCTGCCGGTCGCGGTTCAGTCATGCTCGCCGTCCCTGGGGTGTCAGATGCCGGCGCGGCGCTCGGCCGCCTCGACGATGTTGTTCAGCAGCATCGCGCGGGTCATCGGGCCCACGCCGCCGGGGTTCGGGGAGATCCAGCCCGCCACCTCGGCCACGCCCGGGTGCACGTCGCCGACGATCTTGCCCTCGCTGCGGCTGACGCCCACGTCCAGCACCGCCGCGCCCGGCTTGACGTCCTCCGGCTTGACCAGGTGCGGCACGCCGGCGGCGGCCACGATGATGTCGGCCTTGCGCAGGTGGGCGCCCAGGTCCCGGGTGCCGGTGTGGCACAGGGTGACGGTGGCGTTCTCGCTGCGGCGGGTCAGCAGCAGGCCGATCGAGCGGCCGACGGTGATGCCGCGGCCGACCACGACCACCTCGGCGCCGTCGATCT
The DNA here is from genome assembly GCF_042789895.1 of Kitasatospora sp. NPDC056783. Classification (NCBI taxonomy): domain Bacteria; kingdom Bacillati; phylum Actinomycetota; class Actinomycetes; order Kitasatosporales; family Streptomycetaceae; genus Kitasatospora; species Kitasatospora sp. NPDC056783. Next base: position 5,170 of record NZ_JBHUAF010000421.1, on the reverse strand, counting down.
CGACGTCGTGGCGGCGCAGCAGCTCGACGATGCCGAGCGGGGTGCACGGCAGCGGGCCGTCGATGCCCAGGGCGAGGCGGCCGAGCGAGGTCGGGTGCAGGCCGTCGGCGTCCTTGTCCGGGTCCATCAGCTCCAGGACCGGGTTCTGGTCCAGGCCCTTGGGCAGCGGCAGCTGGACGATGTAGCCGGTGCAGGACGGGTCGGCGTTGAGCTCGCGGACGACGTTCTCGACGTCCTCCTGGGTGGCGGTGGCGGGCAGCTCGCGCTGGATCGAGGCGATGCCGACCTCGGCGCAGTCCTTGTGCTTGCCGTTCACGTACCAGCGGCTGCCCGGGTCGTCGCCGACCAGGACGGTACCGAGGCCGGGCGTGACGCCCTTCGCCTTGAGGGCCGCCACACGGGCGGCGAGTTCGGACTTGATCGCGGCGGCGGTGGCCTTGCCATCGAGAATCTGGGCAGTCATGGCCCCATTCTCCCGGATCGCCGGGGGTCGCCGTACCGAGGGCTCGTGCTGTCGGCCGGCGCGCGCCCGGGAGTGACCGGTACGGCGGGCCCCGGGGCCCGGAGTACGGCGTCCGGGTGAACGAACGGCTTCGGAGGTCCGCGCCACGTTGCGGTTGCGCCACAGTCTCGGCCCGCCCGGCGAACCGGCTGGACAGGGCGCCGCCGTCCGGATGACGATATCCGGGCATTCCCGCCGTGGACCGGCCCGGTGACGGGCCGACGGACCCGCGGCGGGGCGTATCCGGGGGAAAGAGCCAGTGAGCCGACCACATCAGTGCGAGCAGTCCGACCGCGGGGGCACCGTCCCGCCCGCGCCGTACCCGTCGGCCGCCTCGCGCCCCTGACGCTCACCACTCTGCCGAACCGCGGCGCCCGTCACCGCCGCCGGGCTGTCACCCCGCCCCGCTACCGTCCCTTCCGGTGGGTGATCCGACTCACCGACCGGCACCGGGCCGTCGGCGTCCCGTCCCCGCGTCCCCGCAACTGCCCGGAGGCATCCATGAGTTACCCGACCGACCCGAACAACCCGTACGGCCAGCCGCCGGCCGCGCAGGGCTACGGCTACCCGCAGCAGGCCCCGCCGCCGCAGGCCGGGTACGGCTACCCGCAGCAGGCGCCGGGCTACGGCTACCCGATGGCGGCCCCGCCGCAGTCCATGCCGGGCCTGATGATGACCGCCCGGGTCCTGCTGTTCATCGTCGGCGGCACCCAGGTGCTGGCGGCGCTGTTCTGCCTGCTCGGGGCCGCGGCCGCCAAGGGCGCCATGGACCAGAGCAACTCGACCGACGAGGGCCTGCTCGCGCTCGGCAACGCCGCCGCCGGCGTCGCGGTCGTCATCGGCGTCGTGTTCGCGCTGGCCGCCGCGCTGTCCATCACCCTCGGCGTGAAGTTCGGCAAGGGTGGCAACGGCGTCCGGATCACCACCATCGTCTACGGCGCGATCGGCGGCCTGTTCGGCCTGTTCGGCCTGCTCGGCGCGTTCGCCGCGAAGGAGGGCCAGGCGGCGAACCTCGTCGTCGCCCTGCTGTGGGTGGCGATCAGCGTCATCTGGATCGCCGGCGTGTGCACCCGGGACGCCGTCAACTGGTTCAACCGGCCGAAGTACTGACCGGCCGACGGCTCACGACGGAGCGGCCCGGCTCCCTCCTCGGAGGGGGCCGGGCCGCTCTGCCGTTCCGTCACGTCATCAGTGGAAGAAGTGCCGCGCGCCGGTGAAGTACATCGTCACGCCGGCCTCGGCGGCCGCCGCGATGACCTCCTCGTCACGGATCGAGCCGCCCGGCTGGACGATCGCCCGGACGCCGGCCGCGATCAGGATCGCCGGGCCGTCCGCGAACGGGAAGAAGGCGTCCGAGGCCGCGTAGGCGCCCTTGGCGCGCTCGCCGGCCCGCTCGACCGCGAGCTTGCAGGAGTCCACCCGGTTGACCTGGCCCATGCCGACGCCGACCGAGGCGCCGTCCTTGGCCAGCAGGATCGCGTTGGACTTGACGGCCCGGCAGGCCCGCCAGGCGAAGGCCAGCTCGGCCAGTTCGTCGGCGGCCAGCGCCTCACCGGTGGCGAGGGTCCAGTTCGCCGGGTCGTCGCCCTCGGCGTGCACCCGGTCGGCGTCCTGGAGCAGCACGCCGCCGGAGACCGGGCGCACCTCCTGGCGGTTGGCCGGGGCCTCGGGGGCGAGCAGCACCCGCAGGTTCTTCTTCTTGGTGAGCACCTCCAGGGCGCCCTCCTCGTAGCCGGGGGCCACGACGACCTCGGTGAAGATCGGGGCGATCTGCTCGGCCAGCGCGACGGTGACCGGGCGGTTGACGGCGATCACGCCGCCGTACGCGGAGACCGGGTCGCACTCGTGCGCCTTGCGGTGCGCCTCGGCGACGTCGGCGGCGGTCGCGATGCCGCACGGGTTGGCGTGCTTGATGATCGCGACGGCCGGCTCGGCGTGGTCGTAGGCGGCGCGGCGGGCGGCGTCGGTGTCGACGTAGTTGTTGTACGACATCTCCTTGCCGTGCAGCTGCCGCGCGCCGGCCAGGCCGCCGGTGCCGTCGCTGTACAGCGCGGCGCCCTGGTGCGGGTTCTCGCCGTAGCGCAGCACGTTCTGCCGCTCCCAGGTCGAGCCCAGGAACTCCGGGAAGCGCTCGTCGCTGGGCGCGTAGCCGGCCTCGAACCAGGAGGCGACGGCCACGTCGTAGGCGGCGGTGTGGGCGAACGCGGCGCCGGCCAGGCGCTTGCGGGTGGCCAGGTCGAAGCCGCCCTCCCGGGCCGCCTCCAGCACGTCGTCGTAGCGGGCCGGGTCGACCACCACGGCCACCGAGGGGTGGTTCTTGGCGGCGGCGCGGACCATGCTCGGGCCGCCGATGTCGATCTGCTCGACGCACTCGTCCGGGGTGGCGCCGGAGGCGACGGTGGCCTTGAACGGGTAGAGGTTCACCACGACCAGGTCGAAGGGCTCGACGCCCAGCTCGGCCAGCTGCGCGCGGTGCGACTCCAGCCGCAGGTCGGCCAGCACGCCGGCGTGCACGCGGGGGTGCAGCGTCTTCACGCGCCCGTCCAGGCACTCCGGGAAGCCGGTCAGCTCGGAGACCTCGGTCACCGGCACGCCGGCGGCGGCGATCCGGCCGGCGGTGGAGCCGGTGGAGACGATGGCGACCCCGGCGGCGTGCAGGCCCTGGGCCAGCTCCTCCAGACCGGTCTTGTCGTACACGCTGATCAGCGCGCGACGGATCGGACGAACGTTCTCCGAAACGGGCGTGGTGGTGGAGCTGGCACTCATGCCGGAATCCATACCTTTCGGTCCTCGATGCGGTGGCCCTCGCGGGCCAGCCGGCCCACGACGTCGACGAGCAGCTTGCGCTCGACAGTCTTGATGCGCTCGTGCAGCGCTTCGCCGCCATCGGCGTGGTCGGCGTCGACGACCTCGACGACGCCCTGCGCGATGATCGGCCCGGTGTCCACGCCGGAGTCGACCAGGTGGACGGTGCAGCCGGTGACCCGCACTCCGTACGCGAGCGCGTCGGTGACGCCGTGGGCGCCGGGGAAGGCGGGCAGCAGCGCGGGGTGGGTGTTGACGATCCGCCCGGCGAAGGCGACGACGAACTCGGGGCCGAGGATCTTCATGAAACCGGCCGTGACCACCAGGTCCGGCTGGTACTCGGCGACGGAGGCGGTCAGCGCGCGGTCCCAGGCGGCCCGGTCCGGGTGGTCCTTCACCCGGTGGACGAAGGTCGGCAGGCCCGCCTTCCCGGCCCGCTCCAGACCGACGATCCCGTCCCGGTCCGCGCCGACCGCCAGGATCTCGGCGCCGTACGCCGGATCGGTGGCGGCGTCGATCAGCGCCTGGAGGTTGGTGCCGGAGCCGGAGACCAGCACCACCAGGCGGGCCGGTCCGGGCGTACGGGGCGGGAAGTGCTGGGCGGGGGCGGCGGCCACTGCGCGTTTCTCCGTAGGTCGGGCGCCGTCCGCTGGTACGTCCACCGGTGGTGGGGCCACTACGAACGGCAGGTCGAGCGAGGGGTAACTCCAGGGAAACCCGCCGCGACGCGGGCCCCGGGGAACCTCTGTGGGCTGCTGACCGTCACCACGATAACGGCTGGTCGGACGGCCTCCGCACCCTCCCGGCGGCGCTACGCGCGTAGTTGAGACGGGGATCTCCTCCGTCCCCCGCACCGGAGTTGCCCCCGGCCGCACCGGCCCCACCCGGGCCCGCGGCCCGGGCCCTCCGTGGACCGGCGGGCGGCTGCGGGATCATGGGAGCGGGAGACCGCTCCGACGCGAGGACCTCCGAACGAGCCCGACCGAGCCCGACCGAGCCCCGACCGAGAAGGAATGGCTGAACCCATGAGCAGCGGCGACGACACCGGCGAGCGCAACCCCTTCGCGCCGCCGCCGGCGGATGCCCCCGACCAGCCGTGGCAGCCGCGCAGCCCCTGGGGCGGCGAGGGCCAGGACGGCTCCGGGCAGGGCGGCCCCGGGCAGGACGGAGGGCGTCCGCAGGGACCCTCGCCGTGGGGCCCCGGGGGCGACGGCCGGCCCGGCCGGCAGCCGTCGGCCCCGCAGCCGCCCCGGCTCGACCCCGCGAACCCGGCCCACCGCAAGGCCCGCAACGCCGCGCTGGCCGGGCCGCTCGCGCTGGTCTGCCTGTTCACCGGGCTCCAGTGGCTCGCCCTGCTGATCGGGGTGCTCGGCATCGTCTGGGGCGTCGGCGCGCTGCGGACCCGCCGGCCCGCCACCCCGGGCACCCCGGCCACCGCCCCGGCCGCCACGGTCGCGGGGCCGGGCGGCCCGCACCCGGGCGCCCCGGTGCCGAACCCGCTCACCCCGGCCGCGCTCGCGGGCATCCTGACCGGTGCGATGACCGTCGTGTTCGCCACCTCGGTGATCGGCCTCGGGTACCACTACCGCGACTACGTCACCTGCGTCCAGGACTCGCTGACCTCGGTCGGCGCCCAGAACTGCGACCGGTACGCGCCGCAGTGGTACGTGGACTTCACCGGGAACGCCGAGTAGGCGCCCCTGGCCTGGTCGGGGCCGGGCCGGGCTCGGTCCCGGCTCGATTCCGGTTCGGTTGCGGCGGGGCGTCCGGGTGGCCGTCCGGGTCAGGCGTCCGGGTCGTCGGGGTCCGGGTCCAGGTCGTCGGCGTCCCGGACGCCCGGTCCCGAGAGCCGCAGCACAAGGG
>NZ_JBHUAF010000420.1:0-7260 GCF_042789895.1 Kitasatospora sp. NPDC056783 | reverse complement strand
GACCGCGGTCGGCGTCGGGGCGGGGCCGGCCGGAACGACGTCCGGCCGGCCCCTCCGGGGCTTTCTCGGGGGCGCGCCTCAGGGGCGGTCCGAGCCGGCGTAGTGGCCGCCCGGGTGGGAGCCCTGGGACGGGACGGCGCCGTAGTGGCCGGGCCGGTGGCCGCGCGGGTGCCGGGTCAGGTTGTAGCCGAGGACGCCGGCCAGCGCGGCCAGGCAGCCGCCGCCGATCGTCCAGTACCAGCGGCTGTTCCAGCCGGAGAACCAGCCGGTGTACCAGTGCTCCTCCTGCGCCACCGGGGCGGCCGCCTTGGCCGTACTGGCGCCGCCGCCGGCCGGCGGGACCAGCGGGGCCTTCAGCTCGCCGCCCTCCGGCTGGGCGTTGTCGGCGTCGCCCTTGGCGGCGACGTGCAGCCGGACCGAGGAGGCCAGACCGAGGTCCGGCTGCGGGACGTCGCTGACCGACAGCCGCACGTAGTAGGTGCCGGGCAGCGGATCGCCGGACCAGGGCTCGGCCCAGGTGCGGACCTCGCGCAGGGTGCAGTCCAGCGTCAGCGTGGTGGCGGCCTGCTCGGCGGTGGCGTTCTGGGTGCCGGCGGTGCACGACTGGCGGCGGCGCAGGCCGTCGAAGACCTCGACGGACCAGGTCTGCGGGCCGTGCCGGTCGGTCGAGGGAGCCAGGTTGACGGTCAGACCGACCGTCGGGGTCTGGCCCTCGGAGGCGCCGAACGCCCAGTAGAGGTAGTCGCCGGTGGAGACGGCGACGTTGGCGTCCTGGCCGGGGGAGAGGTTGACCGCGGTCAGGAAGGAGGTGCCGGCCTTGGTGGCGGGCGCCGGGGCGCCGCTCGCGCTGGCCGAGGGGGACGGCGAGGCGGCCGAGGCGGCCGGGGCGCCCAGGGCGCTCAGGGCCAGGGCGGGCAGCAGGGCGAGAGCGGCGAGGGCGCCGCGGATCGTCGTACGCATGGTCAGTTCTCCCGCCAGACGGAGATGCGCCAACGCGCGATCCAGCCGAAGACCAGACCGAAGGCCAGGCCGGCCAGGGTGAGGGTGAGCAGCAGGATCCAGCCGCGGCCGAGGCCCATCGCGGCGCCTTCCGGGGCGGGCGAGGAGGAGGCCAGGTCGACGGTCAGCTCCAGCGGCAGGCCGGGGTCGGCCAGGACGCCGGTCTGCGGGGCCAGCGAGTTGCTGACGACCAGGCAGACGGTCGTCTCCGGCTTGGCGCTCGACGTGGCGGTCGGGCTCGCGGTGACGTAGCCCTTGGAGTCGTTCGTGGACCAGCGCAGGCCGGTGGAGACGACGTCGGTGCGGCCGCTGCCCGCGTCGGTGCCGCGGACCAGCTCCTGGCCGGCCGCGCTGGTGGCCTGGAGCAGCACCCCGTAGTCCCTGGCCACCGGGCGGTCGAGGGCCACGCTGACCGAGGCGCGCAGCTCCTGGCCGGACTTGACCGGGACCTTGTAGACGCGGTGCTCGGAGAACTTCTCGCGGTCGGTGTAGACGCCCGGGGCGAGCACCGGGGCGTTCTCGCACTTGTCGGTGCCGGTGGTCTTGACCGGGGTCACCGTGTAGGTGTCGTTGGAGCGGTCGACCAGCTGCTTCACCTTGTCGGTGAGCTGCTCCTGGGTGCGGACGTCGGTGTAGGTGCCGCCGGTCGCGTTGGCGATGCAGAGCAGCTGCTGGCGGGTCTTGTCGTCGTGGGCCAGGCCCAGGGTGTCGACGACCAGGTGGATGCCCTGGGAGGCGAGCTCGCGGGCGACGTCACAGGGGTCGGGCGGGGTGCAGGTGTCCTCGCCGTCGGTGATCAGCACCACGCGGCGGGTGGTCTCTCCCTTGCCGAGGTCCTGGGCGGCGCCGCGCAGCGCCAGGCCGATCGGGGTGAAGCCGGTGGGCCGCAGGGTGGCGACGGCGGTCTTGGCCTCGACCTTGTCGGTCCTGCCGACCGGGTAGAGCTGCTTGGTGTCCTGGCAGCCCTGGGTCTTGTCGTTGCCGGGGTAGGTCGCGCCCAGGGTGCGGATGCCGAACTCGGTCTCTGCGGGCAGCGCGTCGATCACCTCGTTCAGCGACTGCTGGGCCACCGAGATGCGGCTCTTGCCCTGGATGTCCGCCTCCCGCATGGAGCCGCTGACGTCCAGGACGAGGTCGACCCGGGGAGCCTCCTTGGTCGCGGGAGCGGCCCCGGCTGATGGTTCGTCGGCGTGGGCGGGCAGGCCGAGGAGCAGCGAGGCCCCCGTTATCGCCAGGGCCGCCAGCAGGCTGCCGAGCCTGGTCTGTGGTCGTCGTCCGGTATTCACCCGTTGATCCTAGGGAGCATCAGTTCGTCGTGGCGAAACGAGTCCGGATCGTGCCTCGATCCGCTCGGTCGTGAACTCCGGCGCGCGGCAGCGGAATTCGTTCACGCCGGCCTTATCCGGGATGGATAGCCTTCCGTGCACAACGGACCGGAGCGGGGGGCGTGATGGAGCTGACAGCGGTCGGCAAGCGGTACGGCCGGCGGGGGCGGTGGATCCTGCGCGGGGTCGATCTGGCGCTCGGGCCGGGCGAGTTGGTGCGGATCGCCGGGCGGAACGGGAGCGGAAAGTCGACGCTGCTGCGGCTGGCCGCCGGGATCGAGCGGCCGAGCGCCGGGCGGGTGCGGCGGCCCGGGCCGGCGGCGTACGTGCCCGAGCGCTTCCCGCCGGCGCTGCCCTTCGACGCCGCCTCCTACCTGCTGCGGGTGGGCCGGGTGCACGGGCTGTCGGCGGAGCGGGCGCGGCGGCGGGCCGGAGAGTGGCTGGACCGGTTCGGCATCGCGGACCGGGCGGGCACGCCGCTGAGCCGGCTGTCGAAGGGCACCTGCCAGAAGGTCGCGGTCGCCCAGGCGCTGCTGCCGGAGGCGCGGGTGCTGTTACTGGACGAGGCCTGGACGGGGCTGGACCCGGAGGCCCGGTCGGTGCTGGACGAGGCGGCCGCCGAGCGGGCGGCGGCGGGCGGCACGGTGCTGTTCGTCGACCACGACCCGGCCCGGCTGGCCGGGCTGACCAGCGCGGCGTACCGGGTCGGCGCGGACGGCGCGCTGCGGCCCGTCGAGGAGGAGGCGGTGGAGCCGGTGGCGGACGGCCCGGTGATGGAGGTCGAGGTGGACGTCCCGGACGGCGCCCCGCTGCCCCCGCTGCTGCCCGGATCGCCGGAGGTGACCGCGCTGGCCGGGACGGCGGTGCGGCTGGCCGTGCCGGCCGCGCACTCGGACGCGCTGCTGCGCCGGCTGCTGCTGGGCCGCCCGGCCGTCCGGGTCCTCGCGGTGCGGCGGCGGGCGGAGGGCGGGCGGTGACGGCGCGGGTCGGTGCGCTCACCCGGTACCACCTGGAGCTGCTGCTGCGCTCGCACGCCTGGCTGCCGCCGTTCCTGGCGTACGCGCTGCTGCTGGTGATCGGGGTGGCGGTGGGCGATCCGCTGCTGGGCGGCCTCGGCTTCGGCGCGGGGGTGCTGCTGCCGGTGAGCGCCTGGTACGTGCGCAGCGTGCTGAGCGCGGAGCCGTCGGCCTCGCGGGCCTGTCTGGTGGCGGCGGCGGGGCCGGTCCGGGTGCACCTGGGCGCGCTGCTGGCGGCGCTGACGGTGTCGCTGGTGCTGGCGGTCGGACAGGTGGCGGCGGTGTGGTGGACCAGCGGGCCGGTGGCCGACGCGGGGGCGCGGCAGGATCCGGGGGCCGGGGCGGCGGTGTCGGCCGGGTTGGCGGCCTCGGTGGTCTGCGCGCTGCTGGGGGTGCTGGCCGGGGCGCTGGCCAACCGGCCGGTGCTGGTCCATCCGCAGTACGGCATCCCGGCGGCGCTGGCGCTGGCCACGCTGCTGCTGGTGGTGCCGGCCTCGCCGGCCAACGCGGCGGTGCGCGGCCTGGTGTCGGCGGCCCGGACCGGTGAGGTCGCGGTGCCCTGGGGGAGCCTGCCGGCCTCGGTCGTGCTGCTGGCCGCGGCCGGTGCGGGGGTGGCGGCGCTGGCCGGCCGGCGGCCGGAGTGAGGGCGCGGCCGAGCGGGCGATGTTCCGGTCGCGAACGGACCGACTTGTGCATTGTTATGCATTCATCCGTACAATGAACCGGTTGGGACTGTTCGTTTGCGATACCGGTGCTTTCGACGGGTACTGCCCCACGTTCGTTCGGTTGGTCCCCGATGATCCCCCCCCGGCAGGGCTGCCGACGCACCCTCCCCCGCTCAGAAGGACCGCGGTTTTGGCCAGCAACACCCTCGGCACGCGTCTGCTGCGACGCAAGCCCGTCTCGACCCTGATCGCCGAGACCGAAGGCAACGACGTCCCCCCGGCCGGCGCGCCCGAGGAGGGCGGGCGCTCCGGCATCCACCTGCGCCGCTCGATCGGCCTGTGGCAGCTGTCCTCGATCGGCATCGGCGCCACCATCGGCACCGGCATCTTCTTCGTGCTGAACACCGCCGTGCCCTCGGCCGGACCGGCCGTCATCCTGTCCTTCGTGATCGCCGCGATCACCGCCGGGCTCACCGCGCTCTGCTACGCCGAGATGGCCTCCGCGATCCCGGCCTCCGGCTCCTCGTACTCCTACGCGTACGCCACCCTCGGCGAGGGCGTGGCGTTCGGCGTCGGCATCTGCCTGCTGATGGAGTACGGCGTCTCCGCCTCCGCGATCGCGGTGACCTGGGCCGAGTACCTGAACAAGTTCTTCAGCCTGGCCTTCGGCTTCACGATCCCCGAGGAGTTCTCCGGCGCGCCGGACGCCACCCACTGGTTCAACCTGCCGGCGCTGCTGCTGGTCGCCATGGTCTGCGTCCTGCTGATCCGCGGCGTGAGCGAGTCGGCCAAGGTCAACGCGGTGATGGTCGCCACCAAGATCGTGATCCTGCTGATGTTCGTCTGCGTGGCGCTCACCGGCTTCCACTCCGGCAACCTGACCCCGTTCATGCCGCTGGGCATCGGCGGCGTCCAGATCGCGGCCTCCAGCATCTTCTTCTCGTTCATCGGCCTGGACGCCGTGTCCACCGCCGGCGAGGAGGTCAAGAACCCGCGCCGCACCCTGCCGATGGCGATCATCATCTCGCTGGTCGTGGTGACCCTGCTCTACATCCTGGTCGCCGTGGCGGGCATCGGCGCCCAGTCGTGGACCAAGTTCCAGGGCCAGGAGGCCGGCCTCGCCCAGATCCTCCAGGACATCACCGGCCAGAGCTGGCCGGCGATCCTGTTCGCGATCGGCGCGATCGTCTCGATCTTCAGCGTCACCCTCGTGGTGATCTACGGCCAGACCCGCATCCTGTACTCCATGGGCCGCGACGGCATGCTGCCCAAGCGCTTCGCCGAACTCTCCCCGCGCACCGGAACCCCGGTCTGGAACACCGTCGTGGTCGGCCTCGGCGTGGGCGCGCTGGCCGCGTTCATCCCGCTGCGGGTGCTGGCCGACATCACCTCGCTCGGCACCCTGGTGGCCTTCTCGGTGGTCTCGATCGGGGTGATCGTGCTGCGCCGCACCCAGCCCGACCTGCCGCGCGGCTTCAAGGTGCCCGGTTACCCGGTCGTCCCGCTGATCAGCGTCGGCTTCTGCGTCTACCTGATCACCGGCCTGCACGCCGACACCTTCCGGGCCGGCGCGATCGCCCTCGTCGTGGCCCTGGTGGTGTACTTCGGCTACAGCATCAGGCACTCCCGGCTGGAGCAGCCGGAGCAGCCGTCCGCCCCCACGGACGGCGCCGCCGGCTGACCCGGAGGCGAATCCCGTGTGAAGGGCCGCCGACCGCCGCGGCACCCGGCGGCCCTTTCACGCCAACGCCAGTCCGGTGTCCGCCGTCGTGGCGACACGGCCCGGCCGCCGCCCCTAACCTTCCACCATGGTGAGCACCCGCACGCCCGGCTACTCCCGCCCGCGCGGCCGCATCACCGGCCGCGGCAGAACGCCGGCCCAGACCTCCGCGACCGAGGCGCCGTCCGGCCCCGGACGCCGGCCGCGCGGTTTCTCCGTCCGGCGGCTCCCCCGCCAGCGCGTCGAGAGCACCTTTCCGCCCACGCCCGGTCGGTTGAATCCCACCAGGCTCGCCACGCTCGCCTCGATGCGGACCGTCCACCTGCTCGGCTGCCTGATCGCGGCCGGCTGGGCCGCCGCCTTCCCGCTCGTCTCCGACCTGCCCAACCAGCGGCTCTGGGGGATGGTCGCGGCCCCCGCCTACGTCCTGGCCGGAGTGCTCTGCCTGACCCTGCCACGCCGCTTCGCGGCCCGCGCCGCCGCCTCGGTCGCCCTCCTCGGGGCCGTCCTGGTACCGCTCGGGCTGCTCGCCCTGCACGGCCGCCACCAGTCCGAGGTCATGGTGGTCGAGCGCTCGGCCCACCTGCTGCTCACCACCGGCACCCCCTACCTGCCGCACCCGGTGGTGGTCACCGACTACAACCCGTACCTGCCGGCGATGTCCCTGTTCGGGATGCCGCGGCAGCTGCTCGGCGACTCCACCGCCTTCGCGAGGGTCGCCGGGGACGCCCGGATCTGGTTCGCGCTGACCTTCCTCGCCTGCCTGCTGGCCGCCTGGCGGCTGCTGCGGCCGTCCAGGGAACGGGCGCCGCTGCTGCCGCTGGCCGTCCTCACCGCCTCGCCGCTGATCGCGCTCGCCCTGGTGGTCGGCGGGGTGGACCTGCCGCTGATCGGGGTCTGCTGCCTGGCCATGGCGCTCGCCGAACGGGACCGCACGGTCGCCGCCGGGCTCGTGCTCGCCCTGGCCTGCACCCTGAAGTGGACGGCCTGGCCCGCGCTGCCGGTGGCCGTCCTGCTGCTCTGGCGGCTCTACGGGCGGCGGCCCGCGGCCCGGACCGCGCTGATCGGCGTCGGGGCGAGCGCGGCGGTGATCCTGCCCGCCGCGCTGGCCCAGGCGGACGCGCTGCGCGAGCAGGTGGTGCGCTTCCCGCTCGGGATGACGGCGATCCGCACCCCGGCGGGCAGCCCGCTGCCGGGCAAGGTGCTGGCCGGCTTCGGGCCGACCGGGCACGCGATCTCGCTGTCGCTGATGACGGTGGCCCTGATCGGGGTGGCGATCTGGCTGCTGGCCCGGCCGCCGGTGTCCGCGATCGCCGCGGCCGACCTGCTGGCCGCCGGGCTCGCGATCGCCTTCATGCTCGCCCCGGCCGGGCGGTTCGGGTACTTGGCGCTGCCGGTGGTGCTGGTGATCTGGCCGAGGCTGGCGGCCCGGCGCTGGAGCAGCCGGCGCCCGGTCCGGCTGTTCCCGGTGCGGCGACGGCCGCTGCCCGCGCTGCCGAGGAGCTGACGGCCCGGGAAGCCGACGGGGGGAACGC
>NZ_JBHUAF010000419.1:0-7266 GCF_042789895.1 Kitasatospora sp. NPDC056783 | reverse complement strand
ACGTCGGGCCGGGTCCGGGGGGCCGAGGGGGCGCGTCGTCGGGGGCGCGGCCGGTCAGGAGGACGACACCGGCGACGGTTCACGACGCTCCTCGACGGGTGCGCGCACGCGTGTCGAGTTGATCAGGAACACTCCGGTGAGCGCCGCCACGGCGGTCAGGGTCGCGAAGAAGGTGGACGAGGCGGCGATTCCGGTCAGGTCGCTCAGGTAGCCGGTGAGGATGGAGAGGATTCCGGCGAACAGGTAGCCGCCCGTGCTGAGCGCCGCGTTGGCCTCGGCGAGCCGGGTGGCGGGGACTTCGGTGCCCAGGCGGGAGAAGCCGCCGTACTGCCCCATGCCCTGGCCGACGCCGGCGAGGACCGCCGCGAGGGACAGGAGGGCCAGGGAGTGGGCCAGTACGGCGGCGGCGGTGCCGAGCATGGCGGTTCCGGTGACGATCCCCGCGGTGCTGAGGATCCGGCCCAGCGGCAGCTTCTTGATCGCGAACTGGATGCCGGTGGACGCGCCGAACATCATGAAGCCGATCCCGCCGGTCACCAGCCGGTTGCCGGTGTGCAGGAGGGAGGGGAGCAGGAGCGGTCCGAGGGCCAGCAGGAGGGAGGTCCCGGTCATGCCGGGGATGTAGGCCATGAGGCTCGTGGTGAGGCCGCGGCGGTTGGCGGGGGGTACCGAGGGCAGGCGCAGCCAGCCCGTGGTGGGCGAGCCGCGGGGGGCCGGCGGGGGTGGCGGGTGGAGGGCGTACACGATGGCCAGGGCGGACAGCAGCAGGAGGGCTTCGAGTACGAACACGGTCACGGTGGGGGCCGGCCAGTACTGGGAGACGCTGCCGCCGAGCAGCGGGCCGGCCGCCAGGCCGGTGCCGATGGCCACCGACGCGGCGAGGACCGCCTGCGGGCGCCGCTGCGGGCCTCCGACGTGGGCGACCGCCGCGGTGCCGGCCGAGAGCGCCGCGCCGACCGCCACACCGGTGAGCAGTCGCGCGACGATCAGGGTGAGCACGTGGGTGGCCGTCATGAAGAGGGCGCAGGAGACGAGCCCGGCGGCCAGGGCGGGGACCATCACGCGGCGGGTGCCGTACCGGTCGGCCAGGGCTCCGGTGAAGGGCAGGGCGAGGAGCAGTCCGCCGATGTAGGCGGCGAAGACGACCGTCGCGGTGCCGGTGGAGAACCCGAGGCGGTGCTGCCAGACGCCGAGCAGCGGGGTGGGGATGTTGGACAGCATGAACACGGCGGTGATCGGCCATGCCGCCGCCCACAGCACCCGTGCCGGGGCCTGGGGCGGGCCGTTCACAGGCCGCGGAGGAGCGGCAGCAGTTCCTGCGCCGTCCGTCGCAGCGCGGTGCGGTAGCCGGCCTCCGTCAGTTCGTCGGTGGGCAGGCGCAGGATCAGGTGCCGGGCGCCGTTCTTGACGTACCGGCCCAGCCAGTCGGCGACCTCCTGCGGGGTTCCGCCGAAGATCCCCTGGGTGGTGCGCATGGTGGTGAGGGGCAGGCCGTAGTAGGCGTGGAAGTAGGACCACAGGGTTTCCTCGGCCTGTTGACGGGTGCGGTCGACGGCGACGGAGAGGTAGGCGGCACCGGTGACGGCGTCGGCGGGGCGGCCCGCCTCCTGGCGTGCGGCGGCGACCTGGTCCCAGCCTTCGCCGTACTTCTCGGGAGTGGTGGAGGTGGGCATCCAGCCGTCGAAGTCGCGGCCGGCCCGCCGCAGCATCTTGGGGCCGGAGTGGGCGATCCACAGCGGGGGGCCCTGCGGCTGGTGCGGCAGGGGCAGCAGGGCCGCGTCCTGGAGCCGGTAGTGCTTGCCTTCGTAGGAGACGGGCTCGCCGCGGGCCGCCCACAGGGCCTGGCAGATCTCGACGGTCTCCCGCATCCGCCCGAAGCGGGTGCCGAAGTCCAGCCCGTAGTTGGCGAATTCGCGTTCCGTCGCGGGGGAGGCGAAGCCGGATCCGATGCCGGCGATGAGCCGGCCGGCGGATATCCGGTCGAGGCAGGCCAGTTCGTGCGCCAGGTGGACGGGGGCGCGCAGCGGCATGAGGACGGCGGTGCCCAGCTGCAGCCGCTCGGTGGCCGTGGCGGCCGCGGCGAGGGCGAGCAGCGGGTTCATCCGTGAGCGGGCGAGGGGGGATTCGCCGGCCCAGACGGAGTCGAAGCCGGACTCCTCGGCCAGGGCGGCGATCGAGGCGAGGTTGCGGGGGTAGGGGCCGTCGTCGATGACGGACTCGCGTCCGGGCAGGACGATGCCCACCTTGAGGCCGGTCACAGGTCCCACCCCCGGGCGGGGACGATGCCCTCGATCTCGACGAGGAGGTCGTCGCGGCAGACGGCGACGTTGAGGTACTTCACCTCAACGCCAAGACCAAGCGTCTCTTCGCAGACCGCGCGTACCGCCGGAACATCGTCTTCATGCCGTACGTACACCTTGATCATCCGGAGGTCCTTCAGGTCGTGGCCCGCGTCCTCGATGCCCTGGGCCGCGAGGTTCTCGCGGGAGACGAGGTGGGCGATGTTGGCCAGGGTCTCCCGGGTCTGCCGCCGGACGTCGCCGTGGTGGACGGTCTCGTGGCCGAGGATGGACGCGGTGCCGGAGACGTAGAGCGTGTCGTCGAGCAGGGTGGCGCGGGCGAAGCTGGGCGACGTGGGGCCGTACTGGTCGGGGTAGTGGTAGGCGGCGGTCTGCCGGCTGTTCTCTATGTGCCGGGGCGCACCCCTCTTGGTCGCCAGCAGGCAGAAGGCGATGCCGCGGCCCTGGGTGCCGATCCCGGTGGCGGCGGGAAGCTGGGCGGTGCTGTCGCCCATGAAGGTGTGGAACGCCTGGGCGCGGCCCTGGACGAAGTCCTGGTAGACCTCCATGCCCTCGGCGTTGGTGCCGACGATGTCGCCGACGAAGTTCCACATCCGGAAGATGTGGCTGTAGTCGAGGTGGTCGACGAGGGCGAAGGCCTTCTCGTACAGGGCGCGCACCGGCGGGGTGTAGACGCCCTGTTCGGGGATGAGCCCGGCGACGAAGAGGTGCCGGCCGTTGTGGGCGTAGGCGTGGTCCTCGCGCACGGTCCAGCGCGGCCGGCCCGTCACGGTCCACACCTCGCGGAAGGCGTCGCCGCCGGTGACGGCCATCGGAAGGGCCAGGTCGGGGTGGCCTTGTTCGCCGCGGGTGAGGCCGGAGGTGCCGCCGAAGGTCACGGTGGCCAGGACGTGGCGGTCCTGCTCCGCGAGCGGCGGCTGGGTGACGGGGGTGAAGTGGGCGCGGATGGTCATGTCAGCAGCCTCCGTCGATGCCGCACGCGGCACCGTAGACGATGTCCTGGTCGGTCTGCGCGGCGAGGATCGCCTTGCGCAGCTGGTCGGGGCGGGGGACGCCTTCGATGCGGGTGTCGCCGACGACGATGGTGGGGACGGCGCGGACGCGGTGGGCGGCGGCCTCGCGCAGGGCCTCCTGGTGCTTGGCCCGGTAGGTGCCGCCGTCGAGGGCGGCGCGGAACTCGTCGGCGTCCAGGCCGATGTCACCGGCGAGCGCGGTGAGGACGTCGGGTTCGCCGAGGTCCTGGTCCTCCTGGAAGAAGGCGCGGAACACGCGCCGGGTGTACTCGGTTCCCCGGCCGTGCTCGGCCGCGTACTGGTAGCCCTCGAAGGCCAGCCGGGTGCGGGGCTGCGGGGAGACGGTGGGCAGGGTGATGTCGACGCCCAGGCGACGGGCCATCGGGTACACGGCTCGCTGCCAGATGGCGGGCAGGTAGTCGTCCTCCGGCCGGAGGGTGGGCTCGGGATGGGGGTGGAGTTCGAAGGGCTTCCACTCGATCTCGACGTCGAGGCCCTCGATCGCCTCCTCCAGCGGGCCTTCGGCCAGCATGCAGAAGGGGCAGACGTAGTCGGACCAGATCTGGATCTTCACGGGATCACTCGGCCTTTCCGGCCGGTCAAGGGGCTCCCGGAGCGGCACTGCGTGCCCTCGATCGGGTGTGCGTCACCTTGAGCGGCCGTGCGGTGGGTCGGTGGAGACGGCGGAGCGCGGGCCGAAGTGGCCGAAGCTCGTGGTGCCCGGGGTCTTGCGGGCGGAGGTGTACATCAGGGAGATTGCTTGTACGTGCAACCAAGTTTGGTGCGTGAGCCCCTGAATGCGTAACTGGGGACGCCAGGATCTTGTATGCGCATGTACTCTTCTGTCAAGCAACACCTCTGCAAGGGAGGCATCTATGGCAACTACACAGCACGCGCCGCTGCGCACCTCGGACCAGGCCGCCTGGAACCGGGTGCTCGCGCTCCACGCGCACGTGGAGCGGGAGCTGGCCCTGGCGCTACAGCGGCGCCACGGGATCGGACTGTCGGAGTACCGCTCGCTGGAGCACCTGCACCAGTCCAAGACCAGCGAGCTGCGGATGCAGGACCTGGCCGACCGGGTCGGCCTGGGCCAGTCGTCGGTGACCCGCCTGGTGGGCCGCCTCGAAACGGCCGGCTTCGCCTTCAAGGACCTGTGCCCGTCGGACAAGCGCGGCGTCTACGCGGTCATCACGGACGAGGGGCGCCAGCGCTACCAGGCGGCCCGCGCCACCTACGCGGAGGTCCTGTCGTCCGCGCTGAACACCTTCACCGCCGATCGCGAACTGGGCCCCACCGTCCAGGCGTTGCGCGCGACCCAGGTCTGACCCGGGCCCAGCGCGGGCGCGCCGTGCGGCCGCCCCACCCGCTCCAACCCCACCCCGAACGCAGCCAGCGTTCGGGGTTTTCGTTTGGGCGCGCAGGCGAAGTTGGGGCATCAGTTGCTTGAGCAAGCAATTCGGGTGGTCTGGGTCACACCCACTTCGGCAAGTGCATGCTTGACCAAGCATGGACCTCGGCGGGTAACTTCTACCTCGACACCGCACGATTCGAACAGCCGACCGACACCCGCTGACGGAGGCTGAGCCGACCGCGAGGAATCCGCCGTGCCATCGCCCTTCCTGACCGAGACCGTCGTCGCCCACGGCGACGAACGGCCCCACCACATCGCTCTCCACTTCAACGACCAGGCCGTCACCTACGGCCGGCTGGCCGACCTGACCCTGGGTCTGCGCGGTCACCTGTCACAGCTGAACCTCCCGGCAGGCAGCACCGTGTGCGTGCCGGCGCACAAGACGCCGCAGACCATCGCGCTGCTGCTGGCCGTCTTCCAGGAGGGCCACATCGCCCTCGCCCCCTCTCCTGACCTGGGCAGCGACGCGCTCCAGCGCCTGGCACACCAGGCGAGGGTGTCCCACCTGCTCACCGCGACCGCCGACGGCGCGCTCACCGCGACGCCGGTGCGGGCCGAGGAAGGGGCCGCGGAGGGGTTCGCGGTGGCGGATCCGGAACGGACCCGGCTGCTGCTGACCACCTCCGGCTCGACCGGCACCCCCAAGATCGTGCCGATCGAGACCGCAGGGTTCGACGCCTTCGCCGACTGGGCCGTCGACGAGTTCGCGCTGACGCCGGACGAGACCGCCCTGTCGTACGCGCCCCTCAACTTCGACCTCGCCCTGCTCGACATCTGGACCTTCCTCCGGCTCGGCGCGAGCGTCGTCCTGGTGGAGCAGCAGCGGGCGACCGACCCCGCGTACCTGGCCGGGCTGGCCGCCCGACACCGGGTCAGCTTCGTGCAGGGCGTGCCGATGATGTACCGGCTGCTGCTCGAACAGGGCGGCTCCTTCGCCTCGGTGCGCCACGCGATCTTCACCGGTGACCGGATGCCGGCCGACCTCCTGCGACGCGTCGCACCCGGGTTCCCCCGCGCCGCCTTCCACAACGTGTTCGGCTGCACGGAGACCAACGACTCCTTCATCCACCACGTCGACCCCAACGCCTTCGACGGCCCGATGCCCATCGGCCTCCCCATCGACGGCACCGACGCCCTGGTCGTCGATGCCGACGGCAGGCCCCTCGCCGCGGCCGGCACCGGTGAACTGCTGGTGTCCACGCCGTTCCAGACCGGCGGCTACCTGCGCCGGGACCTGAACGACGCGGTCTTCACCCAGCTGGAGGGCCGGGTCTTCTACCGCACCGGCGACATCGTCACCCGCACCACCGACGGCCTGTACTTCCTCGAGGGGCGCGCGGACTGGCACGTGAAGGTCCGGGGAGTCCGCACGAACCTGCAGGAGGTGGAGAACGTGATCGCGGCTCACCCGGACATCGCGGAGGCCGTGGTCGTCCCCCTGCCGGACCCGCAGGCCGGAGTGCGCCTGCACGCCCACGTCACCCGGCGCCGGGGCAGCGAACTCACCAGCCTCCGGCTGCGCAGCCACCTGGGCCGACAACTGCCCCGCCACGCCATCCCGGCCTCGGTACACCTCACCGCGGCCCCGTTGCCCCGCACTTCGACGGGCAAGCCCGACCGAAACCTGATCAAGCAGACCCTCATGAAGGAGAACGAAGCATGAGCACGGCAACCATCGCCACCGAGGTCCGGACCTACGTCGTGGCCCAGTTCCTGTCCGGCGAGGACGCCTCGGACCTCACCGGCGACTACGACCTCCTCGACTCCGGCGTCATCGACAGCCTCGGCCTGGTGAAGATGCTCTCGCACTTCGCCAAGGTCTACCAGCTCCCCATCGACGACATCGACTTCGGGCCGGACGACTTCCGCACCCTCGACGCCATCGTCGCCATGATCTCGGGCCACCAGCCGGCCGCGGCCGCCGCCTGACCGGCCGTTCCGGCCGACCGCACGGACCGACCGAGCACACCGCACCGACCTGCCGCACCGACCTGCCGCACCGACCGAACAAGCGCATCGACCGACCGCACCGCACCGACCTGTCGCACCATCCGATCCCGAAGGAGAACCAGAATGTTCACCCGCAGCCTCGATGATGTCGCCCCCGTCGAGTGGGGCAACGGCCTCAGCTACCGGCTTCTGACCAAGCGTGACGGCATGGGCTTCGCCGTCGCGGACACCCTCGTCCGCAAGGGCACCTCCAGCGCCCTGCAGTACCGCGAGCACCTGGAGGCCTGCTACTGCATCGGCGGGTCGGGCGAGGTCGTCGAGAAGGACGGCACCCGCCACAAGATCGTCCCGGGCACCATCTACGTCCTCAACGAGCACGACCCGCACCACCTGATCGCCTCCGACGACGAGGACCTCCACCTGGTGTCGATCTTCAACCCGCCGATCATCGGCACCGAGAAGCACACCCTCTCCGAGGACGGCTACTCCCAGTACTGAGCCGTCACCCTCTCCGAGGACGACAACTCCCCGTACCGATCCGCTATTCCCTCCGGCCGCCGGTTCACCGGCCCCGGCCCGAAGCCCGCACCCC
>NZ_JBHUAF010000418.1:0-7286 GCF_042789895.1 Kitasatospora sp. NPDC056783 | reverse complement strand
CGAAGGCCTCCCAGGTGGTTTCCAGCAGCAGCCGCTGCTGCGGGTCCATCGCGAGCGCCTCGCGCGGCGAGATGCCGAAGAAGCCCGCGTCGAACCAGGCGGCGGTGGACAGGAACCCACCGTGCCGGACCGGGCCGGGCGCCCATCCGCGGTCGGTCGGGAAGGCGGAGACGACGTCCCGCTCGCCCGCGATCAGGTCCCACAGTTCCTCCGGCGAACCGGCCCGGCCGGGGAACCGGCAGCCGATCCCGACGATCGCGATCGGGTCGTCGTCCGCCGCGCCCCGAGCCGCCGCACCCGCCGCCTCCACCGCCGCCTCCACCGACCCGAGCGCGAGCGAGCGGTGCAGGTGCTCGGCGAGCCGGCGCGGTGTCGGGTGGTCGAAGACCAGGCCCGTGCGCAGCGGGATCCCGGTCTCGGTGACGAGCGCGTCGCGCAGTTCGACCGAGGTCACCGAGGTGAGGCCGAGGTCGCGGAAGGTGCTGTCGGCGTCGAGCTGCGCGGCGTCGGTGTCGAGGACCCGCGCGAGGGTCCGGTTCACCAGGTCGGTGACGGCCACCGCCGGGTCGGGCAGCTCGGCCAGCTGCCGCCGGAGCGCGTCGGCCCGGGTGGGCTCGTGCGCGGGCCCGTCGGTGCGCGGGAGGCCGAGCCAGTGCCGCTCGCGCTGGAACGCGTACGTGGGCAGGGGGATCCGGCGGGCGCCGGTGCCCTCGAACAGCCGCGGCCAGTCGACCTCGACGCCGTGCGCGTAGAGCCGGCCGAGGGCGGTCAGCAGCTGGACGGGTTCGCCGCGTCCGGCCCGCAGCGTGGCGACCGCCGGAACCTCGGGCAGGGTGTCGGCGATCGCGCCGGTCAGGGCGGCGTCGGGGCCGACCTCCAGGAGGACGGTCGCGTCGGCGGCGCGGATCGCATCCGCGAACCGGACCGGCCGGCGCACGTTGCGCACCCAGTAGTCCGGCGAGGCGAGCTCCTCCGCGGTGAGCGGCAGGCCGGTGACGGTGGAGACCATCGGCACGCGTGGCGGGTGGAACGGCAGTCCCGCCACCACGCGCCGGAACTCCGGCAGCATCGGGTCCATCTGCGGCGAGTGGAAGGCGTGGCTGACGGTGAGCCGCTTCACCCTCCGGCCGCGGGCGCGCAGCTGTTCGGCGATCTCCGCCACGACGGTGGAGTCGCCGGAGAGCACCACCGAGGTCGGGCCGTTGACGGCGGCGACGTCGGCGGACCGGGTGCGCTCACCGAGCAGGGCACGCACGTCATCCTCCGAGGCCTCGACGGCGACCATCGCCGCGTCGTCCGCCGGCAGCGCCTGCATCAGGGTGGCGCGCGCCGCCACCAGCGCGCAGGCGTCGGGCAGTTCGAGCGCGCCGGCCAGGTGCGCGGCCGCGACCTCGCCGACGGAGTGGCCGATCACCAGGTCGGGGCGCACGCCCCAGGACTCCAGCAGCCTGGCCAGCGCGACCTCGACCGCGAACAGGGCGGGCTGGGTCCGGCCGGTCCGGCCGAGGCCCTCGCCCGAGTCGATCGTCGCGGTGAGCGAGCCGCCGAGCAGCGGGTCCAGGTGGCGGCAGACCTCCGCGAAGGCCCGCGCGAACTCAGGGTAGGCGGCCCGCAGTTCGCGTCCCATCGCGACGCGCTGCGCGCCCTGGCCGGTGAAGACCAGGCCGAGGCGCGGCTTCTGCCCGGCGGGCGTTCCGGCCGGGGCCGCGTCGCGCAGGGCGGCGAACAGCTGGTCGGCGTCGGTGCCGACCACGACGGCGCGGTGGGCGTGGGCGGTGCGGGTGGTGACCAGGGAGTGGCCGATGTCCACCGGGTCCGCGCCGGTCAGGGTGCCGAGCTGCTCCGCCTGGGCGCGCAGCGCGGCCGGGGTGTGTCCGCTCAGCACCCAGGGCACGGCGGGCATCGTCGCGGTGGCGTCGGACGGCTCCGCCGGGGTGTGTCCTTCGGCCAGCACCAGGTGGCAGTTGGTGCCGCCCATCCCGAACGAGCTGACGCCGGCCACCAGGGTCCGGTCGGGGCGGGGCCAGGGGCGCAGCTCGGTCGCCATGTCCAGCCGAAGGTCCGCGAGCGGGATCCGCGGGTGGGGCTGTTCGTGGTGCAGGGTGGCCGGGATGGCGCGGTGCCGCAGCGCGAGGACCGTCTTGACCAGGCCGGCGATCCCGGCGGCCCCTTCGAGGTGGCCGATGTTGGTCTTCACCGAGCCGACCACGAGCGGGGGTTCGTCCTGCGCGCGCCCCGCGAGTTCGGCGCCGAGCGCGGTGGCCTCGACCGGGTCGCCGACGGGGGTGCCGGTGCCGTGCAGTTCGACGTACTGGAGGTCGGCGGGGCCGATCCCGGCGGCCCGTTGGGCGGCCGCGATCACCGCTCGCTGGGCGGCGACGCTCGGGGCGGTCAGGCTGTCCTCGCCGCCGTGGTTGACCGCCCCGCCGAGGATGGTCGCCAGCACGGTGTCGCCGTCGGCGATCGCCGCGGCCAGCGGCTTCAGCAGGACGGCGGCGGCGCCCTCGCCGCGGACGAAGCCGTCGGCCCGGGCGTCGAAGGTGCGGCAGACGCCGTCGGGCGACAGTCCGCCCCAGGCGGCGAGCAGTTCGTCGTTCTCGGGGCCGAGCAGCAGGTTGACCCCTGCTGCGACGGCGAGTTCGGACTCGCCGCGCCGCAGGCTCTCGCAGGCCAGGTGGACGGCGACCAGGGAGGAGGACTGGCCGGTGTCCACGACCAGGCTGGGGCCGCCCGCGCCGAGGACGTGGGAGAGCCGGTTTGCGATGACGCTGCGGTGGACCCCGGTGACGCTGTGCCGGTCGTAGCCCTCGGGGCCGGTCCGGCGGCTCAACTCGCCGTACTCGTCCCAGATCGCGCCGACGAAGACGCCGAGCCGGCCGGTCTCCGAAGGGCGGACGCCGGCGTCCTCCAGGGCCTCCCAGCCGAGTTCGAGGACGAGCCGCTGCTGCGGGTCGGTCGCGTCGGCCTCCTGCGCGGTCATCCCGAAGAACGCGGCGTCGAACCCGTCGACCCGGTCGAGGTAGCCGCCCCGGGCGCGGCCGGCCGCCCTCCCCGCCCGTCCGGCGGGCGCCTCGGTGACCGCGTCGGTGCCGGTGCGCAGCAGCTTCCAGAACTCCTCGACGCCGTCCGCACCGGGAAAGCGGCAGGACAGTCCGATGACGGCGATCGCGCCGTCCATCGCTTCGAAATCACCAACCGAGCCGTTCATGGCTCTCCCATCGTCGAGTTTGTTCGGGAGAATGGCCGCGCAAGGACGATCAGATTCCGATGCTAGGCAAGGGGCCGTACGGGCGGCGCCCCGTACGGCCCCCTACCACTCCCCCCAAGAACCCCTACCGGGAGGGATTCTCATTTCGCCGTTGGGGTCTGAATTCCGCCACCTCCGGGATTCGTCGGCGGGCGCCGAAAAAACGAATGCGCCCGGTCCTGTGAGGACCGGACGCATTCGTTCCAGGGGAATCGCGGCGTGTTTTTCAGGCGGCCACCGCACCGCCCGTTCGGGTTACGGGACCAGGATCACCTTGCCCGTGGTGACGCGCTCCTCGAAGGCCTGGTGGGCCTCGGCGGCCTCGTCCAGCCGGAAGACCGGCCCGAGGACCGGCTTGATGGTGCCGGCCGCGGCGAGCTCGAAGGCGGTCTGGCGCAGCCGGAACCCGTACTCGGGCTGGATGAAGACGCGCGGGCCGAAGCCGGTGACGGTGACGCCGCGCACGTAGACCTGCTCCGGGTCGAACTGCGGGACCTTGCCGCTGGCCGTGCCGAAGACGATCATCCGGCCGAAGGCCATCGCCAGCAGGTCGAAGGCGGCCTGGGAGACCTCGCCGCCGACCGAGTCGAAGACGACCTGGACGCCGGCCGGGGCGACCTCGCGGACGCGCTGCGCCCAGTCGGCCTCGGCGTAGTCGAAGGCGTGGTCCGCACCGAGCTCGCGGGCGAGGGCGAGCTTCCTCTCGCCGCGCGCCAGGGCGATCACCTCGGCGCCCGCGTTCTTGGCCAGCTGCACCAGCAGGCTGCCGACGCCGCCCGCCGCGGCCTCGACCAGCACGACGTCCTTGGGCTGGATGTCGGCGACCTCGGCGACGCCGACCGCGACGACGCCCTGCCCGAACAGCGCCAGGGCCTCGTGCTCGGAGAGCCCGGCCGGAAGGGTCTGGGCCACCGCGACGGGCAGGACCGCCAGCTCGGAGTAGCCGCCGGCGGTCGGGGAGGCACCGACCACCTTCTTGCCGACCCACGCGTCGTCCACGCCGGGGCCGACCTTGACCACGGTGCCGGCGACCTCGAAGCCCGGCGCGTGCGGCAGCGGCGGGTCCGGGAACCAGGCGAACTGCTCCATCACGCCGCCGCGGATCTGGATCTCGGCGTAGCTGATTCCCGCCGCGCTCACCTGCACGAGCAGCTGGCCCTCACCCGGCTCCGGGTCCGGGACGTCGTCGACCTTGAGGACCTCCGGCGGCCCGTAATCGTGGAACCGAACAGAACGCATGTGCGCATCTCCTTGCCGTTGCAAGCCTGATCTCACCATATCCGGACCGCTGGTCCGCTTGGCTGCGATAGCGTAGCCCTCGATCACCGCACGATGTCAAGGGAGCACAAGTGACCGTCAGGGAGCGCGCGGACGCAGCGCACAACCGGCGCAAGATCCTCGTCACGGCTCAGCAGCTGTTCCAGGACAGCGGCGTCGACCACGTCTCCATGGACGACATCGCCGAGGCGGCGGGCGTCGGGAAGGGCACCCTGTTCCGGCGCTTCGGCAACCGCGAAGGCCTGATCGGGGCGCTGTTCCAGCAGCTCACGGAGGACTGGCAGCAGGAGGCCCTGGACCGGCTCGCCGATCCCGAGGCGGACGCCCGGGAGCGGGTCCTGGGCTTCGTCGGCAGCCTGTTCGACGACATCGTGGTGCCCGGCCGCCCGCTGCTGCGCGCGCTGGAACGCCACGCCGGCGGCTCGCACGCCAACCTGGAGCGCTACCTGCTCTGGCAGGGCAGCCTCGCCCGGACCATCGCCGAGGCCCGGCCGGACGCCGACGCCGGCTTCCTGGCCCACGCGATCCTGGGGGTGCTCCGCGCCGACTTCGTCGACCTGCTGGTCGGCACCGGGATGAGCATCGGCGCCGTGCGCACCGGGACGCTGACGCTGACCGAGTCGATCCTCACCGCCTCGCCCGAGGCCACCGCGCCCGAGCCCTCCTGAGCCGCAAGACCGCCGGACAGGGCCGCGCCGGCCCGTCACCAGGCCGGCGGGAAGGCGTCCACCACCTGGCCTGAGACGTGCCGCGACTCCTCGGAGAGCAGGAACCGGGCCAGCGGCAGGTTGTCCCGCACCCGCGGGAGCGCCGGGTAGGGCTCCTGCCGCCCCAGGGCCGACGCCTTGCGGTCGAGGAAGTCCCGGGCCAGCGCCGTCTCCGCGACGATGCCCAGCGCGTTGGCCCGCACGCCCGTCCCGGCCAGCTCCTTGGCCAGCGTGCGCACGTAGTGCTCCAGCGCGGCCTTGGCCGACGCGTAGGCGCCGAGCATCTCCACCGGGAACCGTGCGCTGTGCGAGCCGAGGGCCAGCACGCTGCCCCGCCCGGCCGCGCGCATCGCCGGCACTGCGTGCCGCAGGCAGCGGACGAACCCGAAGAAGGTCACATCGAAGACCCGGGCCATCTCGTCCGGTCCGACCTCCCAGCCGTACCCGACCGCCGACGCGTCGCCCGCGCTGTAGACCAGGCCGTACGGAGCCGGCGACACGCTCGCCGCGTACCCGAAGAAGTCCGCGACGCTCTGCTCGTCGGCCACGTCGACCTGCCGGTAGAGGACCCCGCCGCCGGACTCCCGGGAGCTGCGGGCGCCCGCGACCACCGTCCGACCGGCGGCCGCGAGGTCCTCGGCCAGCGCGGCGCCGAAGCCGCTGCTCGCCCCGATGATGACGACTGCGGATTTTTCCACCTGAGACTCCCGGGATTCTGCCGTGGTACCCCACCGGCCATTTCCGTCGCGCACGGCCGGTACCGATTCTGACCCGCCGGAACGTGCCGCGTCCGCCGGGACGGCGGGGACAGGGGTTCTTTAGGGGGACCCAGCCCGCGGCAGACCCGATTACGCTATCGTCCGCGCACCCTCGCCGGATCGATTCCGCGGCCTTTCCCCCTTTTCCACGATTCGCGCACCGAACCCCTGAGAGAAGGTTCCCGTGATATTCGACGAGCTTTATCTGGACGGCATCGCCGCCTGCATTCCGGACCGCGTCACCCTGGAGGAGGCGGTCGAGCGGGGGCTCTGCGCGGCGGAGGACGTGGCGGGAATGGACTGGCTCTCGGTGGCCGTCGCCGGCGACGTCGCGGCGCCCGACATGGCGGTCCGGGCCGGCCTGGAGGCGCTGGCGATGTCCCGTCACCCCGCGTCCGACATCGCCGTCCTGATGCACGCCACCGTCACCCACCAGGGCCCCGACATCTGGTCCTCCTCGCACTACGTGCAGCGGCACACCGTCGGCGGCTCCGCGCCCTCGGTCGAGATCCGGCAGGGCTGCGCCGGCATGGTGGCCTCGCTCGAACTGGCCGGCTGCTTCCTGGCCGCCGCCCCGGACCGCCCCGCCGCCCTGATCACCGCCGCGGACAACTGGACCCACCCGCTGATCGCCCGCTGGCGGGGCACCCGGTGGGCCCTGTTCGGGGACGCCGCCACCGCGCTCGTCCTCTCCCGCCGGCAGGGCTTCGCCCGGCTGGTGAACGTCTGCTCCTCCTCGCTGCCGGAGCTCGAGGAGCTCAACCGCGGCGGGGAGCCGCTGCACCCGGCGGGGCCCACGATCGGACGCCAGGTCGTCCTGCCCGAGCGGATCACGGCGTTCCAGGGCGACCAGGGCGCGATGGCCAAGGCGATCGGCCTGGCCGAGAGCGAGCTCATCCACCGCACCCTGGACGAGGCCGGCCTGAACCCCCGGGACATCGCCCGGGTCACCCACCAGTCGGCGGGCAGCCGCAGCATCGTCGAGCACATCCTGGAGCCCTTCGACCGCGAACTGAGCCTGGGCACCTGGGAGTTCGGCCGCCGGCTCGGCCACACCGGCGCCAGCGACCAGGTCGCCGCCCTGCACCACCTGCTCACCGGGCGCGAGGTCCACCCTGGTGACCACGTCATGCTGCTGGGCACGGGCGTCGGCATGGCCTTCGCCTGTGCGATCGTCCAGGTCCTGGACGACCTCCCGGCCGCCCGGAGTTAGGCCGCGTCTCACAATTCGCGTCGGATCAGCGCGCGGCGTCGGGCGCCCGGCTGGGCGTGCCGGCGAAGCGTCCTCGTACTGGG
>NZ_JBHUAF010000417.1:0-7292 GCF_042789895.1 Kitasatospora sp. NPDC056783 | reverse complement strand
CCGTTGACGGCGGTCTGCCACTGGTGCTGGAAGGTGCTGCCGTTGACGGCGAAGACCTCCAGACGACCGTCCGGGGCCTTGCCGAGCTCGATCTCACTGTTCGCGGGTCCGCCGCCCGTGGCCTCCCAGCCGGACCAGCCACCGCTGGGAGCCGTCTGGTAGCGGTGGAAGACGCCGACCGGGCCCGAGGCGAAGACCTCCAGGCGGCCGTCGTGATTGGTGCCGACGGCGATGTCGTGGCCACCACCGCCGAAGTCCTCCCAGCCCGACCAGGCCCCGGAAGGCTGGAGCTGGTAACGGTGCTGAAAAGTGGAACCGTTGATGGCGAACGCCTCCAGCCGGCCGTCCGCGTTCGGACCGATCGCGAGCTCGGCGCCGGCGGGGCCGCCGAGTTCCTCCCACTCGGACCATGCACCGTTGACGGCGGTCTGCCAGGCGTGGGAGACGCCGTTCGCTCCGGCCGCGAAGACCTCCAGACGACCGTCCGCGGACCGGGCCGAGACCACCCGGCCGGACTCCGCCGGGTACACCGGCGGAGTGGGACGGGGTCCGCTTCCGGGAACGCAGGGCACGGTGACGCCGCGATCCGCGAGGTAGGGCTCCGGGTCGGTGCGCTGCGACGCGTTCGAGTCGGCCCAGACCCGCAGGTGCAGGTGCGGGCCCGTGGAGTTGCCCTCGCTGCCCATCAGCGCGATCTGCTGACCGGCCGTCACGGCGTCGCCCTCGAACACGTCCCGGCGCTGCATGTGCCCGTACTCGGTGATCGTTCCGTCCGGGTGCAGGATGCGGATCCACTGACCGTAGCCGGGCTCCGTGCCGGAGAGGATGACCCTGCCGTCGCCGACCGCGTAGATCGGGGTGCCGTAGTCGTTGGCGATGTCGATGCCGTTGTGCTCCGCGGAGTAGTGCTGGGAGACCTGGCCGCGGGCCGGGCAGGCCGCCGCGAAACCGGCGGCCAGGGCGGGGACGGCTACGGCGGGAGCCACGGCGGCGGCGGGGGCGGCCAGAGTGGGGGCGGCCAGGGCGGGCGCGGCCGGCACGCCGACCGGCAGCAGCAGGGCGACCGCGGCCAGGACCGGCCGCGCGATGCGGGAGACCATCGGAGCGCCCCTCACGCCTTGCGGAGGCGGTCGATGATGCCGTCGATGTCGCGCCGCATCAGGTCGGGGCGGATGAAGTGGCCGCCCGGCTCCTCGTGCGCCTCGTACGGGATGCCGGCGCCGTCGAGCAGGGAGCGGAACTCCCGCTGCTCGGCGAGCACTTCGGACTCGTTGAACTGGTCGAAGGGGTTGGTCGGGTCGGGGCTGGTCCCGGCCACCAGGAAGATCCGCTTGTTGCGGTAGCTCTCCAGGCGCTCGACCGGGTTGTCGGCCGTCACCCGGGCCTGGTCCCACAGCGGCGCGCCGTAGATCGTGCCGCCGGCCAGGTCCTTCACGGCCGAGGAGACGTTGGCCCAGTGCACGACCGCGCCGCCGTTGCGGCGGATGCTGGCCGGGCCGGAGTGGGCGCTGACGGAGGCGAAGTGGCCCCAGTACTTGGCCGCGTACTTCAGCGCGCCGAAGCCGCCCATGGAGAAGCCGGACACGGCACGGCCCTCGGGCTCGGCGAAGGTGCGGAAGTTGGCGTCGACCCAGGGGATCAGCTGGTTGATGTGGAAGGACTCCCAGTTGCGGGGGCCGACGTTGGTGCTGACCGGGTTCGAGTACCAGCCGGCCTGGCCGCCGTCGGGCATCACGACGATCAGCGGCTTGCCGATGGTCCACTCCCGCACGCCCCGGCGGTCGAACTCGATGAAGTCCTGGAGGCCGCCGTGCAGGAGGTACAGGACGGGGTAGGTGCGGCCGCTGGTGTGGTAGTCGTCGGGGAGCAGCACGTTGACGGCCGGGTCCCAGCCGATCTCGGCGGTGTGGAAGCGGTAGTACCACATCCGGGCGTCGCCCTCGTTGCGGTCGGTGATGTGCAGGCCGAAGCCGTCGCCGGCCGCGTGGGCGGCCGAGGCCGTCGCGAGGACGCCCGCGCCGCCGAGCGCCAGGGCGGCGCCGAGCCCGCCGGCGGACTTGAGGATGCTCCTGCGGGTGGGGTGGTTCGTGGTCACCGTGACCTCCTGAGGGTACGTGGCGGCGGTCTGCCCGGACCGCCGGAGTCCGACGGACCGGACGCTAGCCACCCGCCGCGGGGGACGGAATCCGGAACCATACGGACTGACAGGGACGGGTCACGAAGCGGAGACTGATGCGTTCGCGCCGTACCGGCGGGTGCCGAGGGGTCCCGCCGGCCGGGGCCCGCGCCCGAGCCGCCGCCCGCACCGGTTGTCGTGCGGCCTTGACAGTGCGTCACAGGCTGAGAACCCTGGTGCTGTACTCCAGGGACACGAAGGACACGGCATGCCATGGGTTGACGAGAGCAAGCGCCACCGGGGTTTCCCGGCGGCGGTGTTGGCGGACGGCAGCGAGCCGGCGCCGTTGCCGGACGGGCGCACCACCTGGTGGCTCTACAACGGCGCGGACGGTCCTCGGGCCACCGCGGTGCGTGCTGGTTGCGGCTGCGGCTGGCGGGGTGAGCGGCTGCACCCGCTGGACTTCGGCAACGACTCGGCGACCGAGGCGGTGGGCAAGGACGTCGGGCCGTTCGCGGACTGGGAGCGCCACGTCGACCAGGCCGAAGGCGTGGTGCCGCGCGAGGTCGAGGAGCTGATCGCGGCGCTGGTCGACCGGATCTGCGATCTGACGGAGAGCAAGCCGTACGCCGCCGCCCGCGCTGCCGCCAGGTTCGAGCGCGCCGCCGGTTCGACCGCCCTGCTGGCCGGCCGCAGGGCCCGCGACAACCTGATGACCTGGAAGTACATCGGCCGCGCCTTCGGCTGCGGGCCGGAGGCGGCGCTGGAGCGGTTCGGCGAGACGCTGCCCGACGTCGATATGGGTGACGAGGGGTAGGCCGTCGGCCTCGACTTCCGTACCGCCCGCGCATCCGGAGCGGGGTACTCGCGGTGTTCACCAAGCGGAGGTGTTCACCGAGCGGAAGGGCGGTCGTCATCGCGGTCCCCAGTTCCACGGGGCGGGGTGGAGGCCGCGCAGGCACGCGACCTGATGGGCGGCCAGGTGGCGAGCGCGGACGTCGAGACGGGCGCGGCGCACCGTGTCCATGACCGTGGTGAGCGCGATGACGTCGCGTACGGTCCGGTAGCCGGACCAGGCACCGATGTAGGGGCGGTCCGGGAGCGGGTCCTCGCACTGGTAGGAGAGATAAGTCTCGGCGTAGGTCCGGTGGTCGTCGCGCGGGGCGGTCAGCAGCTCGGAGCGCCAGCGGGCGGCGACCAGGTCCCACTCCCGATGGCCCCGCATCAGTGGGCGGCGTGGCAGGAGCCCGACGTGGACACCGTCGTCGTGGACGGGCACCATGCCGTGGCCGCCGAGGATGACGGCGTCGGGTGTCGGCCAGTCGAGGTAGTCCCACTCCTCGCGGAGCTGAGCGGTGTGCTCGTACAGGAAGGCGCGGGCCGGCTCGTCCAGCAGGGCGTCGTCCAGGCCGTCCGGCTCTGCCGGCAGGGCGGCGAACGGGTCGTGCTCCTGGAGCCACGCTGCCGTCGCCGGGGCGATGCGGTGGGTGAGGGCGGTCACCCACGCGGACAGGGAGGTGTCGGCACTCGGCTTCCCGCAGGGCCGCCAGAACGTCACCGCCCGCCCCTCGGCGCACGGATGGACGTCGGTGTACCGAGGGGAGGTGACGGCGACGTGGTGCCGGCGCAGAAGTTCTGCGCTCTTGAGGAGGGCCCGGGCTTCGTCCGGGTCGGGGTGCACGATCGCGAGGGCGCGCGAGATGGGCAGCGACCACAGGTGGTTGGGGCTGTCGCTGACCAGCTCGGCCCGCCCTGCGTCCTCGGCGCCGGCCGCGCAGGCCTGCGTCAGGGCCCCGTAGGAGGCCGCGATGTCCGACCTGTGGGCCGGGGTGGCGGTCTTGAGCAGTGCTGTGGTTCGTGGTCCGACACTCACGGCGCGGTCCTCGGGTCGAAGTGGGTGGATAGGGGCGGGGAACGGGGGATCGTCTACGGGACAGTGCCTTCCTGGCGCCGTTGGAGCGGCCGGTGCGGCCTGTCCGCGCTCCTTCGCGTCGGCCCGGAGATGGCCTTCCCCTGATACTCCGGCGGCTGGATGTCGGCTTCCGGCCGCACTTCCGCGCAGACGGCGGCAGCCTGGCCGAAGGTCTCCGGTGCCACATCGAGTTCGAACCACACGGACCAACCGGTCGGCCGTCCTCCGGGGTCGAGACGCTGGTGCCATCCGATGTCGTCCGCGTAGCCGGCCGCGACCACCAGCCCGCGGCCGCAGGTCGCGTCCAGGTCGTCGACGCTGCTGTTCATCACCGGCTCGACGACGCTCGGGTCCGTCACGGTGATCCGCAAACGGCCGCGCTCCAGGTCGACATCAGCCTCGATCAACAGCCCTGCTTCATACCCGCGCCTTTCACCGACGGCGTGCTTGATCGCATTGTCGATGAACTCCGAGGAACACACACGAAGCGCGTACGCCCTGGAGTCGTCGAGGACGATGCCGGCTCTCACGGCCTCCTGGGACAACAGGTCGCGGACGGCACCGAGGGAGACGGTTGTGATCGTGGCGCTGAACTCCAGGACACGGTGCATGGCTGTTCCTCCGAACCGTGGGCGGGGGCGGCGAGTGGTGGTCATCGCGTGTCCACCGAGACTCGCCGCGTCAGGGCCGGAAGGGCAACCGGAAGAAGTTGCCGCTGTGAGCCGAACTCACCGGTTTGACGCGTGCGGCAGAGCAAACCGGCAATGAGTTACTGCTTTTGACCACGAATCAGTGGCTTGGAATGGCTAGGCTGCCCATCAGCAGCAGAGGAGGTGGGACGTGGGTCACAAGCCCTCCTGCGCAGCGCGCGCCAGGGCCAGTGCCGCGACACAGGGCTGGACGATCGACATGACGGCGTCGGTGATCGTCCAGTGCTGCGGCGTCACACTCCTTCGCGCCCATCGCCTCGCCCGGGGGTGGACGCGAGCTCGGGCCGTCAGCGAACTGATCGACCTGTGCGACGAGTTGGCGATCGATCGGCCAAACCTGGACGCGGAGCAACTGGGCGCTTGGGAGCGGAACACCCGGATGCCGCGGGCTCGGACCATCGATCTGCTGTGCCGTCTCTATCGGACCGACACACAAGGGCTGGGGCTCGCCGGCGGCTACCGGACGGACACCTCCACGCCCATCGCCGTGTTCGCCCCGCCTCCCGAACCCGACCTTCCGGCGGTGGCCGAGCATCCGGCCGTCCCCGCCTTGCGGGGTGCGGGCGACCCACTCGACGCCATCGCACGTTCGCACCGGCGTGCCATCGAACGCACGCTGGCCAGCACGACGCTCACTACCGGCGAGCTCGAGTCCCTGGACGGAAAGCTCCTCACGCTGCGACGGGACTACGTGTCCGACCCCCCGATGGTGATGCTGGCACGGCTGCTGACGGCCCTGGAGGAGGTCCGGCAGTACTCCGAAGAACGGCAGCCCGCGGTCGTTCAGGTACGGCTGTCCGAGATGCTCGCCGTACTGTCCACCCTGACGGCGGACGCCCTGATGAAGCTGGGGCGCACGGAGCAGGCTCGGGGCTGGTACGGGACCGCGAAGTCGGCCGCCGATGACAGCGGAAACCGCGAACTACGCACCCGGGTACGGGTGCAGGCAGCGATGCTGCCGTTCTACTACGGGCCTCTGACCGAGGCGGCAGCCCTCACCCACGAAGCCGTGCTCCTCAACCGTGGGCGGCCGTCCGTGACAGGAGCGTTCGCCTCCGCCGCGGAGGCCCGGGTCAAGGCCTGTCAACGCGACGAGGAAGGCACCCACGAGGCGATCGCACGAGCCCGCGCACTGTTCGAACGCAGCCGTCAGACGGCCCAGGAGGACGACGCCTGGGCGTTCCCCTACCGACGGCTCCAGCTCTACCTGTCGGGCGCCTACACCGCCCTCGGCGACACGGTTCAGGCCGGCCGGGCCCAGCAGGAGGCACTGCGCCTCTATCCCGACCACACCGGCATCGACCCGGCACTGCTGCACCTGGAACAGGCCATGTGCCTGGTTCGGCAGCGGAGCGTGTCCGAAGCCTGCCAGCTGGCCCGGGCCACCTACCTGGCGGTGCCCGCGGACCACCGCACTCGGATCCTCGGCACCCGCGCGGCGGACATCATCAGAATAACGCCGAAGGAAGTACGGCCTCGCGCTGCCCGAGAACTCGGCGAACTTCTGGCCCTTCCCACCGGCGGGACGTGACAGTCGCATCCCATGCCCGTCAGCCTGGCAGGTATGAGTACTCCGGTTCTCCGGATCGGCGGGTTCGCCGAATCCGAGGTTGTCACTGTCCTCAACACCGCCTGCGGCCAGGTCGGGATCGACCCGGTCGACGCTGTGCTCCTGCGCGGCCACACCAACGCCGTCTACACGCTGCCGGCCGCCGGGGCGGTCGCCAAGATCGCGAGGGCGGGCACGCCTTTGGACAGTGTCCGCCGTACCCTCCGGCTCGTGCGGTGGCTCACCGGCGAGAACTTCCCGACCGTCGAGCTGATGCCGGTGCGGCAACCGGTCGTGGTCGGCGGGCACGCCGTGACGTTCTGGCACTATCTGCCCCAGCCTGACCGCCCGGTTCCAGCGGCGCAGCTCGCCGTTCCCCTCCGTACCCTTCACCAACTCCCGCCTCCCCCCTTCGACGTCCGCTCCGTCGACACCGCCGGGGCCATCAGACGCTCGATCACGGAGATCACCGCGTTGCCCCCGGAAGACATCGCCTGGCTCGAACAACGGTTGGCCGACCTGGAAGACGCCCTTCCCCACGTGCGGTACGTCCTGCCGCCGGGCCTGTTGCAGGGCGACCCTCAGCACCGGAACGCCCTCCACCACGACAATGCCGCAGTCCTGTGCGACTGGGACACCGCCTGCTTCGGGCAGCCCGAACTCGACCTCGTGACCGTCGAGATCCATTGCCGCCGCTTCGGCTACGGCTCGGCCCACTACCAGGAGTTCGCGGACCGGTACGGTTTCGACGTGACCTCGTGGGCGGGTTACCCCGTGCTCTCCGCGCTCCGCGAACTGCGGATGATCACCACGAACGCCAAGCGGGCCTCACCCGGGAGCTCGACACTCCTGGAGGTACGACGCCGCGTCCAGGGGCTACGGTCCGGCCAGGACCGGCTCGCATGGAACATCCTCTGAACCGGCGAGGCGTCGGAGCACCGTACCTTCACAAGATGTCGGGACGGCCCTCCTGGACGAACGGCCGGGCGGTCGGGCCCCCTGGCC
>NZ_JBHUAF010000416.1:0-7301 GCF_042789895.1 Kitasatospora sp. NPDC056783 | reverse complement strand
CCGCGTGGGCCAGTCGGGCGCCGGCGGCGGTGAGCCAGTGGGCCGCCCGGTGGCGGGCGTCGGCCGGGTCGCCGGACAGCCCGGTGAGGGTGAGCGTGCCGGGGTCGGCGGCCTCCCCCGCGACGACCCGGGCGGGGACACCGGCCCGCTCCGCGCGGGCGAGGACCTCGCCGACCGCCTTGCCGAGCAGGCTGGTGCGGTCGAACCGGCCCTCGCCGGTGATCACCAGGCCGGCCCCGGTGAGGGCTTCGTCGAGGCCGGTCAGCTCGGCCACCGCCGCCGCGCCGGGGACCACCTGCGCGCCCCAGGCGGCCATCAGGCCGTAGGCGGTGCCGCCGGCCGCGCCGGAGCCGGGGAGGGCCGGGTCGCCCCCGAGCAGGTCGGCGAAGCGGCGCAGCCCCGCCTCCAGGACGGCGATCCGGGCCGGGTCGGCGCCCTTCTGCGGCCCGTAGACCGCCGCCGCCCCGGCGGGGCCGAGCAGCGGGTTGGTCACGTCGGTCAGCAGCCGGACACCGCCGGGCGGGGCGGCGCGCAGGGCGGTGCGGTCGAGCCGGGCGGCCCGGGTGAGGGAGCCGCCGCCGTCCGGGAGGTCGGCGCCGTTGTCGTCCAGCAGCCGCAGGCCGAGGGCGGCCAGCAGCCCGGCGCCGCCGTCGGTGGACGCGGAGCCGCCGAGCGCGACGGTCACCCGCCGCGCGCCGGCGTCCAGCGCGGCGGCGATGGTCTCGCCCGTGCCGCGGGTGCCGGCGGTGAGCGGGGCGAGGGCGCCGCCGAGCAGCGGCAGGCCGCCGGTGTCGGCGAGTTCGACCAGTGCGGTGCCGTCCGGCAGCAGCGCGTAGCGGCCGGTGACCGGCCCGCCGTCGGGGCCGGTGCAGTCGGGGACCGGGTGCTGGACGGCGCCGGGGAGGGCCGCCGCGAGCGCGTCGAGGGTGCCCTCCCCGCCGTCGGCCATCGGGCGGAGCAGCAGTTCGTCGTCCGGCCGCACCGAGTGCCAGCCGGCGGCCAGCGCCTGGGCGGCGTCCCGGGCGGTGACGGTGCCCTTGAAGGAGTCGGGCGCGACGACGACCCTCACGGCGCGGCCAGGTGCGTCAGGTGCCGCTCGATCAGGGTGCGCAGCGTCTGCTCGCCCGGGGTGTCCCAGATCTCCTGGTTGAAGATCTCGACCTCGATCCAGCCCTCGTACCCGGCGGCGGTGACCAGGCCGGTGAGGGCGCGGAAGTCGATGTGGCCGTCACCGACGTGGCCCCGGCCGAGCAGGGCGTCGGCGGGCAGCGGCAGGGTCCAGTCGCACACCTGGTAGGAGGCGATCCGGTCCTCTCGGCCGGCGCGGGCGATCTGTTCGCGCAGTGCCGGGTCCCACCAGACGTGGTAGCTGTCGACGACGACGCCGACCTGCCGGGCGGGGTGCGGGGCGGCGAGGTCGAGCGCCTGGCCCAGGGTGGAGACCACCGCCCGGTCGGCGCAGAACATCGGGTGCAGTGGCTCGATCGCCAGTCGCACACCGAAGTCGCCCGCGTGCGGGGCGAGTTCGGCGAGCAGATCGGCGACGGCGGCGCGGGCGCCGACCAGGTCGCGGCTGCCGGCCGGCAGGCCGCCGACGACCAGGACCAGGGTGTCGGTGCCGAGTTCGGCGGCCTCCTCGATGGCCTGGAGGTTGTCGGCGATCGCGGCCCGGCGCCGCTCGGGGCCGTCGGCGGTGAGGAAGCCGCCCCGGCAGAGGCTGCTGACGGCGAGTCCGGCGTCCCGGCACAGCTTCGCGGAGCGGGCCAGGCCGGTCTCGGCGACCTTGTCGCGCCAGAGTCCGATGGCCGGGATGCCGGCGTCCACGCAGCCGCGCACGGCCTCCGGAAGGCTCCAGCTCCGGGTGGTGATCTGGTTGAGTGACAGCCTCGCGAGGCTGTTCGCCGCGCCGGCGCCGCTCATGCCGCCACCCCCGCGACGGCGAGCAGCCGGCGCATCCGGTCGGCCGCGAGATCCGGGTCGGGGAGCACCCCGGCGGCGTCCGCGAGCCGGAACAGTTCCACCAGGTGGGGCAGCGAACGCCCGCTCTGCGCGCCGCCCACCATGGTGAAGTGGTCCTGGTGGCCCGCCAGCCAGGCGAGGAAGACCACACCGGTCTTGTAGTGGAAGGTCGGCGCGGCGAACAGGTGCCGGGCCAGCGGCAGGGTCGGCGCGAACAGTTCCTCGTAGCGGTCGAGGTCGCCCTCGTCGAGCGCCCGCAGCGCCGCGGCGGCGGTGGCCGCGATCGGGTCGAAGACGCCCAGCAGGGCGTGGCTGTGGCCGTGTTCGTCGCCGCGGATCAGCTCGGGGTAGTGGAAGTCGTCGCCCGTGTACATCCGCACGCCGGCCGGCAGCGCGCGGCGCAGGGCGATCTCCCGGTCGGCGTCCAGCAGGGAGACCTTGATGCCCTCGATCCGGTCGGCGTGCGCGCCGATCAGTTCCAGCACGGCCGCGGCGGCCGTGTCGAGGTCGGCGGAGCCCCAGTAGCCGGCCAGCGCCGGGTCGAACATCTCGCCGAGCCAGTGCAGCAGCACCGGCCGCTCGGAGGCGGCGATCAGCCCGCCGTAGACCTCCAGGTAGTCCTGCGGGCCGCGCGCGGCGGCGGCCAGGGCGCGGCTGGCCATCAGGATCGGCTGTGCGCCGGCCTCCTGGACGACGGTCAGCTGCTCCTCGTAGGCGGCCCGGACGGCGTCCAGCGGGTGGGGGCCGGGGGCGAGCTGGTCGGTGCCGACGCCGCAGGCCAGCAGGCCGCCGCAGGCGCGGGCCTCGGCCCCGGATCGGGTGATCAGCTCGCGGGTGGCCGGCCAGTCGAGGCCCATGCCGCGCTGGGCGGTGTCCATGGCGTCGGCCACGCCGAGGCCCAGCGACCACAGGTGCCGGCGGAAGGCGAGGGTGGCGTCCCAGTCGACGGCGGCGGGTGCGCCGGGGGCGTTGTCGCCCAGCGGGTCGGCGACCACGTGGGCGGCGGCGAAGGCCGTCCGCGAGCGGGCGGGGGCGGGCGGGGCGGGCAGGACGGCGGGCTCGCGCAGCCGGAGCCGGCCGTGGCCGGGCAGGTCGATCTCGGTCATGGTGTCAGCGCATTCGTCTCGTCGGCGGGCGGCTGCGGGGCGCTCGGATCCCCGGCGGCCGGGTGCTCGGTCGCCGGCCGGGATGCGGCCGGCGGGCCGTCACAGGGACAGCTCGGGGACGTCCATCCGGCGTCCCTCGCGGGCGGAGCGCAGGCCGAGTTCGGCGAGCTGCACGCCCTTGGCACCCTCCAGCAGGTCCCAGTGGTACGGGGAGCCGGTGGTCACGTGGCGCAGGAAGAGCTCCCACTGCGCCTTGAAGCCGTTGTCGAACTCCTCGTTGTCCGGCATCCGCTGCCACTGCGCGCGGAACGGCTCGGTCGCCGGCAGGTCCGGGTTCCAGACCGGCTTGGGGGTCGCCGCGCGGTGCTGGAAGCGGCATTCGCGCAGCCCGGCGACGGCGCTGCCCTCCGTGCCGTCGACCTGGAACTCCACCAGTTCGTCGCGGTCCACCCGGACCGCCCAGGAGGAGTTGATCTGGGCGGTGATGCCGCCCTCCAGCTCGAAGACGCCGTACGCGGCGTCGTCGGCGGTGGCGCGGTAGACCTGCCCGCGCTCGTCGGTCCGCTCGGGGATGTGGGTGGCGGTGTGCGCGTACACCGAGCGGACGGGAGCGATGATGCCGTCCAGCACGTAGCGCCAGTGCGGGAACATGTCGAGGACCATGCCGCCGCCGTCCTCGGCGCGGTAGTTCCAGGACGGCCGCTGGGCCTGCTGCCAGTCGCCCTCGAAGACCCAGTAGCCGAACTCGCCGCGCACGGAGAGGATCCGGCCGAAGAACCCGCCGTCGACCAGCCGCTTGAGCTTGCGCAGGCCGGGGAGGAAGAGCTTGTCCTGCACGGCGCCGTTGCACACCCCGGCTTCGCGGGCGAGGCGGGCGAGGTCGAGCGCGGCCTCCAGCGACTCGGCGGTGGGCTTCTCGGTGTAGACGTGCTTGCCGGCGGCGATCGCCGTGCGCAGCGCGGTCTCCCGGGCGGGGGTGACCTGGGCGTCGAAGTAGATCTCGGCGAGCGGGTGGGCGAGGGCCTCGTCGAGCGAGGTGGTCCAGTGGGTGAGGCCGTGGCGGTCGGCGAGGTCCTGGAGCTTGTCGGCGCTGCGGCCGACCAGGATCGGCTCGGGCCACAGCGTGTCGCCGTCGGCGAGCGGCAGGCCGCCCTGCTCGCGGATGGCCAGGATGGAGCGGACCAGGTGCTGGCGGTAGCCCATCCGGCCGGTGACGCCGTTCATGACGATGCCGATCACCCTGCGGGGCATGGGGGTTCTCCGATTCGTTGCTGGTGCGGGGAGCGGGTGGTGCGAGGGGCGTGTCGCGGGGCCGCGCGGCACAGGGGCGCGGCGCGCGATCACGCGGTGCGGTGTTCGTCCTCGGCGAGGACGGGGTGGGCGAAGGGCTGCCCGGCGGTGTAGCGGGCGAGTTCGTCGGCGGCGGCGGCGGCCATCCGGTGCAGTTCGCCGCCGAGCGAGCCGGCCACGTGGGGGGTGAGGAAGACGTTCGGCAGGTCGTAGAGCGGGGAGTCGGCGGGCAGCACCTCGGGTTCGGTGACGTCGATGACGGCGCCGAGGCGCCCGGCGGCGACCTCGCGCACCAGCGACTCCTGGTCGACCAGGGAGCCGCGCGAGGTGTTGACCAGGGTGGTCCCGTCGCGCATCAGGGCGAGCCGGCGGCCGTCGATCAGGTGCCGGGTGGCCGGCAGTTCGGGGGCGTGCACGCTCACCACGTCGGAGGCCGCGCAGAGTTCGTCCATCTCCACGGAGCGGGCGCCGAGCCGGGCGGCCTCGGCGGGGTCGACGTACGGGTCGTGCAGCAGCAGGTCCAGGTCGTGCGGGCGCAGCAGTTCGAGCACCCGCCGGCCGATCCGGGAGGCGCCGACGATGCCGACGGTGCGCCGGTAGTTGCCGGCCGCGGCGTACGCCAGCTGCCAGTCGTACGGGGCGCGGCGGCGCCGGTACTCCTCGCGGATCGGCAGCAGCCGCTTGTTGGCGAGCAGGACGACGGCGACGGTGTACTCGGCGACGGGCAGGGCGTTGGCCCAGGCCGCGGAGGTGACCTGCACGCCGCGGCGCCAGCAAGCCTCGGTGACGTGGTGCTTGACCGAGCCGGCGGCGTGGATGACGGCGCTCAGCCGCGGGGCGGCGGCCAGCACCTCCTCGTCGATCGGCGGGCAGCCCCAGCTGGAGACGATCACGTCGGCGTCGGCGAGTGCCGCGCGGGCCTCGGGGGTGGTGAAGTCGTCCAGGACGAGCGCCGGGTCGAGGTCGGCCAGGGCGGTGAGGCGGGCCATGGTGTGCGGGTCGATCAGGCGCCCGGCGAGCTCGCGGTGCATGGCGAGGACGGCGCGGGGGCGGCAGGCGGGCCGGCCGTCGGACACGGTGGTCTCCCGGTGGGGCGTAGGGGCGGAGGCGGTGCCGGTCGCGGCGGTGGCGGGGGTCGGCGTCACTTGACGCTCCCCGCGGTCAGGCCGGCCTTCCAGTGCCGCTGGAGCAGCACGAACGCGAGCACGAGCGGCACGACGGCGAGCAGCGAGCCGGTGATGACCAGCGGGTAGTACTCGGGGAAGGCCTTGGTCTGGGCGTTCCAGCTGAACAGGCCGAGGCTGACCGGGAAGAGCCGGTTGTCGGAGAGCATCACCAGCGGCAGGAAGAAGTTGTTCCAGATGGCGGTGAACTGGAACAGCAGCACGGTGACGAAGCCGGGCATCACCATCCGCAGCCCGATCGACCAGAAGGTCCGCAGTTCCCCGGCGCCGTCCATCCGGGCGGCCTCCAGGACCTCGTTCGGCACGTAGCCGGCGCAGAACACCCGGGCCAGGTAGACGCCGAAGGGGTTGACCAGCGAGGGGATGAAGACCGCCCAGAAGGTGTTGACGATGCCGAGCTCGGAGGCCAGCAGGTACATCGGCAGGGCGAGCGCGGTGGTGGGCACCAGCACGCCGAGCAGCACGAGGCCGAACACCTTCTCCTTGCCGGGGAAGCGGTAGACGTGGAAGGCGTAGCCGGCCGCGACGCACACCAGCGCGCACAGCACGGAGCCGATCCCGGCGTACAGCAGCGAGTTCAGGTACCAGCGGAAGTAGATGCCGTCGCCGGTGGTGGCCAGGTCGTGCAGGTTCTGGCCGAGCCGGAAGTTGTCGGCGTTCAGGGCGTTCCCGCCGAGCAGGTCGGCGGTGTTCTTGGCGGAGGCGGTGAGCAGCCAGCCGAGCGGCCACAGGGTGTAGACGGTGGCCAGGACCAGGGTGCCGTTGACGGCGCCCTTGGAGAGGGTCCAGGGGCGGCGCGGCCGGTCGGAGCGGACCGGGCGGCGGGGCGGGGCCCCGCTGGGGCGGGTGGCGGTGGTGGTCATGCGTCGGCCTCCCGCCGGCGTTCGGAGCGGCCCCGGGTGAGCCGGGTGACGGCGAAGGAGAGCCCGGCCGCGGCGAGGGCCAGCAGCACCGAGGCGGAAGCGGCGAGCCCGTAGTCGTGGCGCTCGAAGGCGGCCGTGTAGGAGTACATGTTCGGGGTCCAGGAGGAGGTGACGCCCGGTGAGGTGCCGTAGAGGATCATCGGCTCGGTGAACAGCTGGAGCGAGCCGATGATGGTGAACAGGCCGACCATGGCGATCGAGGGCCGGATCAGCGGCACCTTGATGTTCAGGGCGGTGCGCAGCGGTCCGGCGCCGTCGACGACGGCGGCCTCCAGCACCGAGCGGTCGATGGCCTGCAGCGCGGCGTAGAAGATGACGAGGTTGTAGCCGGTCCACTGCCACAGCGCCATGTTGACCACGGCGGGCAGCGGGTGGCCGAGCGGGTCGGGCTGGGTGCCCAGGGATTCCAGCGCGTCGAGCACGGGGCTGATGCCGGGGGTGTAGAGGTACATCCACAGCAGGGCGGCGATGATGCCGGGCACGGCGTGCGGGATGAACAGCGCCAGCTGGAAGAAGCGCCGGGCGCGGGCCAGCGTGGAGTCCAGCAGCAGGGCCAGGACGA
The DNA here is from genome assembly GCF_042789895.1 of Kitasatospora sp. NPDC056783. Taxonomy (NCBI): domain Bacteria; kingdom Bacillati; phylum Actinomycetota; class Actinomycetes; order Kitasatosporales; family Streptomycetaceae; genus Kitasatospora; species Kitasatospora sp. NPDC056783. The sequence goes on along the minus strand of NZ_JBHUAF010000416.1, from coordinate 277 downwards.
GCGCCAGGCCGGTCATCAGCGGGATGTAGATCAGGCAGTACTGGGCGGCGGTCAGGAAGCCGCCGCGGAACGCCGCGTCCGACAGTGCCCGGGTGTAGTTGCCGAGCCCGGTGAACACCGTCTCGGCGTCGCCGAAGCCGAGGCCGGAGCGGCGTTCGGTGAACAGGCTGAGCCGGATCGCGTAGCCGATCGGGATCAGCGTGCACGCGGTGAAGAGCAGCAGGAACGGGGCGAGCAGCACGGCCGGTGCCCCGTACCGCCCGCGTCGCCGGCCGGC